>JANOYK010000795.1:0-4002 GCA_031428855.1 Burkholderiales bacterium
TCAGGAGCGCACCGAGAAGCTCAAGGCTGATGTAACGCGCAGTGAGTCCAATATTGAGTCACTGCGGCGCGAGATTGGCACGATCAAGGACTAACAGTTCCTTTGACTTATTCTGAGCCGGCCGCTGCGCCGGCTTTTTTATCGGGGGGCGCGGTGTGATATCCCGGCTGGTTCCAGTCAAAAATCCGGCGGCGCGCAAGTCTGCCGCTGTGGCGCGCGCACACACACCGGCGGCATCGAGGGCAACGAACGCGTTGACGGTATCGGGGACAGCAGCCGCATTGCCCGCGTCAACTGCATCGAGGGCATCAAGGGTGTCGAAGGCATCGGCAGCATCGACACCACCGGCCCCCGCCTACGCCGGGCTTGACTTGCTGCCCTCTGCGGTGCTGCTGGCGGATGCCCAATTCCGGATTGTGCATGCCAACTCCGCTGCTGAAAACCTGTTTGAGCTCAGCGTGCGCAGTTTGACCGGGCGCGACGCGGCCGGCCTGCTGGCCAATGCCTCCTTGAGCCGGGACGCGCTCCACACCATGCTCACGGAAGTGGTGGAGCAGGAGTGGAGCCATCGCACGCTGGAGATCGAGATTGCGACGCCCGGGCGTGCGCCGATTCTGGTGGCCTGTGTGGTGACGCCGGCCCATCAGCCGCCGGTGCGGGTGCTGCTCGAATTGCAGGTGATTGACCAGCGCCTGCGCGCGGCGCGCGAAGAGCGCATCGCCGGGCAGGCCGAGGCGAATCGCGAACTGATCCGCAACCTGGCGCACGAAATCAAAAATCCGCTCGGCGGCATCCGCGGCGCAGCGCAATTGCTCGAGCACGAATTGCCTGCGGCCAGTCTGCGCGAATACACCCAGGTGATCGTGAAGGAATCGGACCGCCTGCAAGCGCTGCTGGACCGCATGCTCACGCCGCACCGGCCGCCGCGGATTGCCGCAGTCAATATTCACGAGGTGCTGGAGCGCGTGCGCAGCCTGCTCGCGGCCGAATTCCCCAAGCAGATCCGGCTGATCCGCGATTACGACACTTCCTTGCCTGATTTGCGCGGCGATATTGAGCAATTGATCCAGGTGGTGCTCAACGTCGCGCGCAATGCGGCGCAAGCGCTGCTCGCGGCCAATACGCCACAGCCGGAAATCCGCCTCAAGACCCGCGCCGCGCGCCAGGTCACGCTGCACAAAGAGCGCTACCGGCTGGCACTGGAATTGCATGTAATCGACAACGGGCCGGGCATTCCTGACGACATCCGCGAACGCATCTTCTTTCCCCTGGTGTCGGGGCGCGAAGGCGGCAGCGGATTGGGGCTGACGCTGGCGCAATCGTTCGTGCAGCAGCATCGCGGCGCGATTGAATGCGACAGCCGGCCGGGAGCCACGGTATTCAAGATTTTGTTGCCGTTGGGGTAACACGGCAACCTGCGCTTAGCGGTGCGGGTTGAGCGGCACAGCAGCGCATAACGGTGAGAGCAGCAATGAAACCAATCTGGGTAGTTGACGACGACAAATCGATCCGCTGGGTGCTCGAAAAGGCGCTGGCGCGCGAGAACATTGCGTGCCGCCTGTTCGCCTCGGCGCAGGAGGCGCTGACGGCACTGAAAACCGGTGCGCCGCAGGTGCTGGTGTCAGACATCCGCATGCCGGGTGCGTCCGGTCTGGAACTGCTGTCGGCGATCAAGGAAAAACATCCGGGTCTGCCGGTCATCATCATGACCGCCTACTCCGATCTGGAGAGCGCGGTGGCGGCATTTCAGGGTGGCGCGTTTGAATATTTGCCCAAGCCGTTTGATGTCGATAACGCGATCGAGTTGATCCGCCGCGCCATCGAAGAATCGATGCGCGAAACCGCAGCGCTCGAATCCCCCGAGGCCACGCCCGAAATTCTCGGCGCGGCCCCGGCGATGCAGGAAGTGTTTCGCGCCATCGGCCGGCTGGCGCAATCGCACGCCACCGTGATGATTAACGGTGAATCGGGCAGTGGCAAAGAGTTGGTGGCGCGCGCGCTGCACCGGCACAGCCCGCGCGCGGCCAATGCGTTTGTGGCGATCAACACTGCGGCGATTCCGCGTGACCTGCTCGAATCAGAATTGTTTGGACATGAGCGCGGCGCGTTCACCGGCGCGCAGACGATGCGGCGCGGGCGCTTCGAGCAGGCCGAGGGCGGCACCTTGTTTCTGGACGAAATCGGTGACATGCCGGCCGAGTTGCAGACACGGTTGTTGCGGGTGTTATCGGACGGCCAGTTCTACCGCGTCGGCGGCCACCAGCCGATCAAGGCCAATGTGCGCGTCATCACGGCGACCCATCAGCATCTTGAGAAGCGCGTGACCGAAGGCCTGTTCCGCGAAGACCTGTTTCACCGCCTCAACGTGATCCGCCTGCGGCTGCCGTCGCTGTCGGAGCGGCGCGAAGACATTCCGCTGCTGACGCGGCATTTTTTGACCAAGAGCGCGCATGAACTCAAAGTCGAAGCCAAGCGCATCTCCGCCAGCGCGCTCACATTTTTGGCGACGCTCGATTGGCCCGGCAACGTGCGCCAGCTTGAAAACGTCTGCCACTGGCTCACCGTGATGGCGCCGGCGCAGACGATTGAAGTGGCCGATCTGCCGCCTGATTTGCGCGACAACAAAACGGCAGCGGATGCGGCGGGCGGTGGCGCTGCGGGCGGCATGGCGGGTGGTGCGAGTGCGGCGGGGGGCGGCTGGATCGACGCGCTCGAACGCGAAGCCACGCGGCGGCTGGCAGCGGGTGAGTCGGCGATCGGTGACGATCTCACGCGCGCGTTTGAGACTGCGCTCATCAAGGTGGCGCTCAAGCAAACCGGCGGGCGGCGCATTGAAGCCTCGCTGCTGCTCGGCATGGGCCGCAACACCATCACGCGCAAAATCGCCGAACTCAATATCGAATCGAAGGAGTAGGGCGCTGCCCTGAAATCGTTGTCCACCAAGGGGTTTTAGGGGGATATCTTCAGGGAACCGCAGGTTTCAGAGGCGCGCCGTCAATGTTTTCCGGTCGATCCAAACCCGCCCGCACCGCGCTCACTCGCGGCAAATTCTTCGACCACGTTAAACGCCACCTGCGCCACCGGCACCATCACCAGTTGCGCAATCCGCTCCATCGGCTTCAATTCAAACGGCATCGCGCTGCGGTTCCACAGCGCGCACATCAGAGGCCCCTGGTAGTCCGAGTCGATCAAGCCGACCAGATTGCCGAGCACGATGCCGCTGTTGGAACCCAACCCCGAGCGCGGCAGCACCAGCGCGGCGTAACCCGCATCGCCGACATGGATCGCCAGGCCGGTGGAAATCATTTTCGTTTCACCCGGCGCAAGGATGATGGCGGCGTCAATGCAGGCACGCAGATCGAGACCGGCGCTGCCCGCTGTGGCATAGGCTGGCAGATTGTCTTTGAGGCGCGCATCGAGAATCTTGACGTCGAGAGTTTTCATCGGTTTGAGTCTGGGAACCAGGGCGGGAAAAGGGCGGGATGGCGGCGGCGCATAAAATGCAAGGCGCGATTGTAGCGACCCGATGCAACACTCCGATGCAGCACTCCGGTGCAACACTCCGGTGCAGCGCCCTCATTGACCAGACCTTGACGAGACTTCCATGCACATTGTGATCCCCGACGATTATCAGGATTGTGTCCGCCACCTGGATGCCTTCAAGCAACTAAGCGGCCATCAGGTGACGATCTATAACGATACGGTCAGCGACATCGAGACGCTGGTGCAGCGCTTCAAGGATGCCGAGGCGCTGGTGCTGACGCGCGAGCGCACGGCCATCACGCCAGCCCTGCTGGCGCGCCTGCCCAAGCTCAAGATCATCAGCCAGACCGGCAAGGTGTCGAATCACCTCAAGGTGGCCGATTGCACCGCGCGCGGTGTCGCGGTGGCGGAAGGCAGCGGCGGGCCGGTGGCGACGGCGGAGTTGACCTGGGCGCTGCTGCTGGCGGCGATGCGCCATTTGCCGCAGGAAGTGGCGCGTCTTAAAGCCGGCCAGTGGCA
>JANOYK010000796.1:0-8122 GCA_031428855.1 Burkholderiales bacterium
AAAAATTCTATAGAAACACCCCTAAGACATTGTCTTGATTGAAAAAAGGCAGATTTACCCTTGCAATTGCCTATGTCATGCTCTACAGTGGGAGAATGTAGGAAAAAGTGGTTCAAAATGACAAGCGAATCAGTGAGGCGAGGCTAAGCTACGACATGTTCCAAGGCGCATCAAATTTAAGCCTGGACGCCAAAGGGAGGATGGTGATTCCCGCACGGCATCGTGACGCATTGCAATTGCAATGCGAAGGCCGTCTCACACTGACCAAACATCCGCACGGCTGCCTGCTGTTGCTGCCGCGCCCGGTATGGGAAGCGCAGCGCGAAGTGATTGCCAAATGGCCGCAATCGGCCAAAGGCTGGCAGCGCATTTTTCTCGGTAACGCGATCGACACCGACATGGACGGCGCGGGCCGCGTGCTCATCAGCCCCGAGCTGCGCGCGACCGTCAAGATCACGCGCGACGTGACCATGATGGGCATCGGCAGCCACTTTGAAATTTGGGATGCGCCGGCGCTTGAAGCGCATGCGTCGGACACCATTGCCGCAGGCATGCCGCCGGCGCTCGAACATTTTTCGTTCTAGGCACGGCGTGAATGATGCGCCCCAACACATCACGGTTTTGCTGCACGAAGCCGTTGATGCGCTCGATCTCAAGCATGACGGTGTGTACGTTGATTGCACGTTTGGACGCGGAGGGCATAGCCGGCTGATTGCAGAGCGTTTGTCGCGATTGTCACCGCCGGGATCACGCAGCGCAGCGCGCCTGATTGCGCTCGACAAAGACCCGGACGCGGTGGCGGCCGCAGCGGCGCTCGGTGAGGTGATCCGCGCCATGCCGGGCGTGCCGGCGTTTGAATGTGTGCATGCCGGCTTCGCTTCGCTCGACGCAGTGCTCGACAAATGTGGTGTGGCAGCAGTAGACGGGGTGTTGATGGACTTGGGAGTGTCGTCACCGCAGATCGATGTGGCAGAGCGCGGGTTTTCGTTCCGGCGCAACGGCCCGCTCGACATGCGCATGGACACCACCCAAGGGATGACAGCCGCAGAGTGGCTGGAGACAGCATCGGAGCAACAGATAAGGGAGGCGCTGAAAAATTATGGGGAAGAACGGCATGCTTTTCAGATTGCACAAGCGATTGTGGCTCGCCGCGAGGTCGAACCCCTTCGCACTACCGGCGAGCTTGCCGCCCTCGTTGCGGACCTCTTCCGCGCGCTCCGCCGCCGGCCCGAGCCGGGGCAGGATCCGGCCACTCGCACCTTTCAGGCTCTTCGGATTCACGTCAATCAGGAGCTTGAAGAACTGCAAACAGGGTTGACCCAGGCGATGAACCGCTTGGGCACACACGGCAGACTTGCGGTGATCAGCTTCCATTCACTCGAAGACCGCATCGTCAAGCAGGCGATGCGGGTGCGCGCGCAGCCGCCCGAGCCGCCCAAACGTGTGCCGTTGCGCGCCGCGGATCTGCCGCAGCCCGAATTTGCGCTTGCCAGCAAAGCGATCCGTCCCAGCGATGAAGAAGTGGCGCGCAACCCGCGCTCGCGCAGCGCCACCTTGCGCGTGATCGAAAAACTGACGCCGCGCATCGCGCCGGACCCGGACGCGCGGCAGTGGCGCAACGTGGTGCCGCGCGCGCCCAAGGCAGCAGTGACGCGCAAAGCGAAGCCCGCAGTGAAACGGCCTGCGCTGACTGCGCGGCCAGCACGGCCTGCAAAGACTGCGCGGACGGCACCGCAATGAGCAAGACCCATTTCATCCTGCTTGCGCTGCTGCTCGCCAGCGCACTCGCCACAGTGGCATCGACGCACCGCTCGCGCAAACTGTTCATCGCGCTTGAAAACGGCCAGACCGAACAAAAACGCATCGACGTGGAGTGGGGCCAATTGCAGCTGGAGCAATCGACCTGGGCCAAACACGCGCTGGTCGAGGGCATCGCCAGCCGGCAGCTCGGCATGCGCACACCCGATGCCGCGCGCACCAAATATGTGATGCCCGCGCCTGCACCAGCGGCACAAGCCGCGGCACAAGTTGCGGCATCTGCCGCTGCGCCCGCGCCAGCGGGAACCGCCGCCGCCACACCCGCGCCAGCGGGGAGCGCCGCCGCTGCACCCGGCGTGACAGCCGCCGCAGCCCGCACGCCCTTTGCGACGCCCGCTGCCGCCGCAGCCACACCGATCCCGGGAGCCGCGCCATGAACGCCGCCAACCCGGTGCTGGCCCTGCGCCTGCCGCTGTGGCGCTCACGCATGATGCTCGCGCTCATGTTCGCCGGCTTCATGCTGTTGATAGCGCGCGCGCTCTATTTGCAGGGCTGGCATAACGATTTTCTCCAGCAAAAGGGCGAGAACCGCTACAGCCGCGTGATCGAGCTTGGCGCGACGCGCGGCAACATCACCGACCGCCATGGCGAAATTCTGGCCGCTTCGACCCCGGTCAAATCGGTGTGGGCGATTCCGGAAGACCTCAAAGCGACTCGCGACGAAGTGCGCCAGCTGGCGCTGGCGCTCGACATGCCGCTGGCAGAGCTCGACAAAAAACTGGAGGAAGCGGAGCGTGATTTCGTCACACTAAAACGCCAGCTGCCGCCGGAGCAGGCCGACCGCGTCACGCTGCTGAATCTGCCCGGCATTCACCAGCAGCGCGAATACCAGCGCTTTTATCCGGCTGGCGAAGTCGCCGCGCACGTACTCGGATTCACCGGCAGCGACGAGCGCGGGCAGGAAGGCATCGAGCTCGCGTTTCAGTCATCGCTGACCGGCAAGCCGGGCAGCCGCCGCGTCATCAAAGACCGGCGCGGCAACATCGTCGAAGACGTCGCCAGCATCACCGCGCCGCGTGAAGGGCAGGACCTGACGCTGTCGATCGACAGCAAAATCCAGTATCTCGCCTTCAGCCAGTTGAAGGCAGCGGTCGAGATGCACAAGGCCAAGGCCGGCGGCATCATCGTGCTCGACATCCGCACCGGCGAAGTGCTGGCGCTGGCCAATCTGCCGGCCTACAACCCGAACAAGCGCAGCGTGCTGACCGGCGCGCAGTTGCGCAACCGCGTCTTGACCGACACGTTTGAACCGGGCTCCACGATCAAGCCGTTCACGGTGGCGCTGGCGCTGGATCTGGCCAAGGTGCGGCCCGACACCGTGATTCAAACTGCGCCCGGCAAATTCACGCTCGGCGCCTCCACCATCAGCGACTCGCACCCGCATGGCGCGCTGACGGTGGCGCAGGTGCTGCAAAAATCGAGCAATGTCGGCACTGCCAAATTGGCGATGCAGATGGAACGGCAGGACATGTGGGAGCTGTTTCACAAGGCCGGTTTCGGCGTGGTGCCGCAGGTGCAGTTTCCCGGCGCGGTCGCGGGCACGCTGCGCCCTGCCAAAAGCTGGCGGCCGATCGAGCAGGTCACGATGTCGTATGGCTACGGCATGTCGGCGTCCCTGCTGCAGCTGGCGCGCGCCTACACCGTATTTGCGCGTGATGGCGATATCGCGCCGGTGACGTTTCTCAAAGCGGGCGGCCCGGCGCTGGGCACGCCGGTGATCTCGCCCGAGACGGCGCGCGCCGTGCGCAGCATGCTGGAGCTGGCGGCCGGCGCGGGCGGCACCGCGCCGCGCGCGCAGGTGATGGGCTATCGCGTGGCCGGCAAAACCGGCACGGCGCACAAGCAGGAGCACGGCGGCTATGCGGACAAAAAATACCGCGCCTCGTTCATCGGTTTCGCGCCCGCGTCCGATCCGCGCATCGTGGTGGCGGTGATGATCGATGAGCCATCGAATGGCAAATATTTTGGCGGCGAAGTGGCGGCACCGGTGTTTAGCAGTGTCGTGGGCGGCACGCTGCGCCAGTTGGGTGTTGCACCCGACGCGCCGATGAAGCCGATTGTGCTGCCGGCAGAAGGGCAGGAGACGCGTGAAAGCACATGAGATTCTGGCCCGGCTCAGTCCGCTGCAGGTGCGCGCCTTGAGTGCCGACAGCCGAACGCTGCAGGCGGGGGACGTGTTCGTTGCCTATCCGGGTCACGCGGCGCAGGCCGGGCGGCAGAGCGGGGGCCGGGGCGGCGCTCATGCAGCGGCCCGCGCCGATGGCCGCAACTTCATTGCTGATGCCCTCGCGCGCGGCGCGGCGGGGGTGCTGTGGGAGCGCGAGGGCTTCACCTGGAACCCCGCGTGGCAGGTGCCAAACGCCGGTATCACCGGCCTGAAACCCTTGGTGGGAGCCATTTCCAGCGAGGTATATGGTTTTCCGTCAGAGCAATTGTTCATGGCTGGCGTGACCGGCACCAATGGCAAGACCTCGGTGAGTCAATGGATCGCGCAAGCCTTGCAGATATGCGGTAAGCCGTGCGGTGTGATTGGCACCTTGGGAGCAAGTCTCTATGGCGGTACAACCGGATTGAATGGTGCTGGCGCTGCTGCGGATGCAGCGCCAGCCTCGGGCGGTGCAGCCAACACCACGCCCGATGCCATCGTCCTGCAACGCACGCTCAAACAAATGCGCGAGGCCGGTGCCGCTGCCTGCACAATCGAGGTCTCCTCGATTGGTCTCGATCAGGCGCGCGTTGCCGGTGTTGCCTTTGACTGTGCCGTCTTCACCAATTTCACGCGCGATCATCTCGACTATCACGGCTCGATGGCCGCTTACGAAGCGGCCAAGACGCAACTGTTTTTGATGGAGGGCCTGACCCACGCCATCATCAATCTCGATGATCCGATGGGGGTGCGCCTGATGGCGAAGACGGCTGACCGCCTCGACCGTATCGCTTACTGCATCGCCGGTGCCGCACCGGTGGCCGAGTATGTTGAAGACGAAGGACGGCTCACCGCCAGCGCCATCAGGTTCAACCAACAAGGCGTGCGCTTCACCGTCACCAGTGACTGGGGCAGTGCCACCATCGCTGCGCCGGTGTGGGGCACATTCAACGTTAGCAACCTGCTCGCGGTGATGGGTGTCTTGATTGCCGCTGGCGTGCCGTTCGATGCCGCTGCGCAGGCGATTGAAAAAATTGACGCGGTGCCGGGGCGCATGAATGCACTCGGCGGCAAAGATGCGCCGCTGGTGGTGATCGACTACGCCCACACCCCTGATGCGCTGGACCAGGTGCTCGCTACCTTGCGTCCTCTCGCCGCCGCACGTGGCGGTGCGCTGCGCGTGGTGTTCGGCTGCGGCGGTGACCGCGATCCGGGCAAGCGCCCGCTGATGGGGGAAGTGGCGGGGCGCGGTGCCGATGCGGTGATGCTCACCAGCGACAACCCGCGCAGCGAAGCGCCGGACACGATCATTGCGCAGATTGCGCGTGGCATGACCACGCCGCATCTGGTGGTGGCCGACCGCGCACAGGCGATTGCGCGCGCCGTCGGCGGTGCAGGTGTGGCTGATGTAGTGCTGATCGCCGGCAAGGGCCACGAGCGCTATCAGGAAACGGCCGGCCGAAAGTTGCCATTTTCTGACCATGATGTTGCCCGCAACGCACTCGACAATCGCCACCACAGCACACAGCGCGCGCAAGACCCGGCGCGTGCAGGCGGTGTGCAATGAGCCAAGCCATGATGACTTTGTTTGAAGCCGCTGCCGCACTCGGCATCGTGCCACCGGCGCAAGACGCGCCGTTCCTGCGCGTCACCAGCGACAGCCGCGCGATTGCCGCGGGTGACTTGTTCGTTGCCATCAGCGGTGAGCGCTTCGACGGCCACGACTTCGCGCGCGCGGCGCTGGCGCAGGGTGCAGCCGGCGTGCTGGTGGCGCGTGATCTTGGACTGGAGCGTCAATTGCTCACAGCCGGCAGCAAAGCCGCGCTTGGGCAACTCGCCAAACACTGGCGCGCGCAATTCACGCTGCCCCTGATTGCGGTGACCGGCAGCAATGGCAAGACCACCGTCAAACAAATGATCGCCAGCATTCTCGCTGCACACGTCAAGCTGCAACTGCGCGAGAACGAGACGGCAGCGTTCGCCACCATTGGCAACCTCAACAACGGCATCGGCCTGCCGCTGACTCTGCTGCGTCTGCGCGCAGAGCACAAGATTGCTGTGGTCGAGCTGGGTATGAACCACCCGGGTGAAATCGCGCAGCTCGCAGACATCACGCGCCCGACCGTGGCGCTGGTCAACAACGCGCAGCGCGAGCACCAGGAGTTCATGAAGTCGGTGGCCGATGTCGCGGTTGAAAACGGTGCAGTGTTTAACTACCTTGCCGACAACGGCACCGCAGTCATCAACGCCGACGACGAGTTCGCCGGTTACTGGCGCAAGCTGGCGCGCCAGCACCATCCACAGCGCAACATCATCGACTTCGGTGTGCGCATCGCCGCCGAAGTGTCGGCCAATTACCACCTCGCGCTTTACGGAAGCGACATTGAATTGATGACGCCGGCTGGCGACACCGAAGTGACCTTGCGCATTCCCGGCGTGCATAACGTGCAAAACGCCTGTGCTGCTGCCGCGTGCGCGGTGGCGGCCGGTGTGCGCATCAACGCGATTGAAGCGGGCCTCAACGCCTTCGTGCCCTACAGCGGCCGCCTGCAAAAGAAGGTCGCCGCCAACGGCGCGGTGGTGATCGACGACACCTACAACGCCAACCCGGACTCGGTGCGCGCCGCGATTGACGTGCTGGCCAACGTGGCGGGCCGGCGCATGCTGGTGCTCGGGCGCATGGGCGAAGTGGGCGACGACGGCCCCAAGTTTCATCACGAGGTCGGTGTCTACGCCAAGCTGCGCGGCATTGATGCCCTGCTTGCGTTCGGCCCCGAGACGGCACCAGCGGTGGAGGGCTTCGGCGCCCACGGTGTGCGCTTTGATGACATCGATACGATCAAGATCAAGGCCTCTGAATTCGCCGTGCCGGGTGCGACCCTGCTGGTCAAAGGATCACGCTCGGCGCAGATGGAGCGCGTGGTCGCCGCGCTCACGGGCGAAACAAGCGAAGGACCGCACTGATGTTGCTGGAACTCGCCATCACCAAGCGCTCGCCTCAAGCAACCACTGAGAGGAACAGCATTCATGTTGCTTGAACTCGCCCAGTGGCTCGCCAAGGACTACCGCGCCTTCAACGTGTTCTCCTACATCACGCTGCGCGCGGTGCTGGCGACGCTGACCGCGCTCGGCATCGCCCTCATCGCCGGCCCGTCTGTGATCCGCAAACTGACCGCCTACAAGATCGGCCAGTCAGTGCGCGACGACGGCCCGCAGACCCACCTCATCAAGGCCGGCACTCCGACCATGGGCGGCGCGCTGATCCTGATTGCAATTGGTGTCGCCACGCTGCTGTGGGCTGACCTGACCAACCGCTTCGTCTGGATCGTGCTGGTGGTGACACTCGGCTTCGGTGCCATCGGCTGGGTCGATGACTGGCGCAAGGTGGTGCATAAAAACCCCAAAGGTTTGTCGGCGCGCGAAAAATATTTTTGGCAAAGCCTGGTCGGCATCATCGCCGCGGTCTATCTCGCCTTCGCAGTGTCGGCCCCCAACACCGACAAGATCGTGGAACTGGTGATGAAGTGGATCGCCAGCGGCTTCACCATGGAGTTGCCGCAGAAGGCCAATCTGATCGTGCCGTTCTTCAAGGAGATTTCGTATCCACTGGGCGTGTTCGGGTTTATCGCGCTGAGCTACTTTGTCATCGTCGGCACCTCCAACGCAGTCAATCTCACCGACGGCCTCGATGGCCTCGCCATCATGCCGGCCGTGATGGTCGGCAGTGCGCTTGGGCTGTTTGCCTACGTCACCGGCAACGCGGTCTACGCCAAATATTTGCTGATCCCGCACATTCCCGGCGCGGGCGAGTTGATTGTGTTCTGCGGTGCGTTGGCGGGCGCAGGTTTGGGCTTTCTCTGGTTCAACGCCTACCCGGCGCAGGTCTTCATGGGTGATGTCGGCGCGCTCGCGTTGGGCGGCGCGCTCGGTGTGGTGGCGGTGATCGTGCGTCAGGAAATCGTGCTCGCCATCATGGGTGGCGTGTTCGTGATCGAAACTTTGTCGGTGGCGATGCAGGTGCTCTATTTCAAATACACCAAGCGCCGCTTCGGCGAGGGCCGCCGCGTGCTGCTGATGGCACCGCTGCACCATCACTTTGAACAAAAGGGCTGGAAGGAGACGCAGGTGGTAGTGCGGTTCTGGATCATCACCATGTTT
>JANOYK010000797.1:0-1858 GCA_031428855.1 Burkholderiales bacterium
TAGTGCCCAAGCGGCCGGACAGCGTCGCGCTGCTGTCCTGGCCGTCGATGAGCATCAGCGCTTCAAGAACAGCGAAGTCAACGCTGGTTACCTGGACGCCGCTGTGAGGCAATTGAATGCAGGCAAGGGCGTCAAGTGGAATCCGTTCACAGCGGTGTAGCTTGCGCAGGCACCTGCGCAGTGAACGAGCGTGCGTTACCGAAGGGTGTTTTGTTTAAAGCGCCAAACTGATGAAGCCAGAAGAATGGCTCCAGTAGCCGATCTCCAATGTATAGTCATTGTAAAATGGCTCCCACCAACGGTTTCAGAGACATGCCATGGATGAAAAATCAGTCAAGCGCTGCGGCTGGGTGTCGGACGATCCACTCTATATCCGCTATCACGACGAAGAATGGGGCGTGCCGTCGCACGATGAGCGGCACTTGTTCGAGATGCTGATTCTGGAAGGTGCGCAGGCTGGTTTGTCGTGGATCACGATTTTGAAAAAGCGGGATGGCTACCGTGTGGCGTTTGATAATTTTGATGCGGCCAAAGTCGCGCGCTACACACCGGCGCGGATCGAGAAACTGATTGCCAACGCCGGCATCGTGCGCAACCGCGCCAAGATCAATGCGGCGATTCTGAATGCACAGGCGGTGTTGAAGATTCGCAAAGAGTATGGTTCGCTCGATGCCTTCCTGTGGCAGTTCACCGGTGGCAAGACGATCCGTACTCAGCGCAACAGCTTCCGTGATGGCCCCACCAAAACGCCTGAGTCAGATGCGATGAGCAAGGCTTTGCTCGCCTATGGCTGCAAGTTTGTCGGCTCGACGATTTGCCATGGGTTGATGCAGGCGACCGGCATGGTGGATGACCATGAGAGCGGTTGCGTGAGCCGCAGGAAGTAGCGGCCATGATGGTGGCGCCGGTGCTGCAGTGTGCCGCTGGTGCGGCAGCGGCGCGCAACCGCAGTGGCGGCGCACCAGTGCAGGCCTGAAACCGTTGGTGCAGGCGGTTGTTAGCGGGGCAGACCGTGGCTTCGCACGATCTGTCTGTGGTTGGTCAGGCCGACTCCGCCATACCCTTGCGCACACCCGGCCGGTTGTTCAATATCGCCCACCAGCGCAGCAGGTTTTTCATGCCGGCTTCTTCGAGCCAGGCCTTGCGCTGATTGGCGACGGGGTAGAGCGCGTAGTCGGGCAAGCTCGGCTCTGCGCCCGCCAGAAACGCCGCTTGGCCCAGACGCGCTTCGGACTCACCGAGCCAGCGCATCAGACGCTTGTCTTTGGCGAAGGCGATGTTGGCGTCGTTTTTTTCCGGGAACATGCCCATCGCCATCTGGTTCATCACGGCGTTCCAGGGCGCAACGTCGGTGCAGGCGTGCATCAGCCATTGCAGCGCAGTGATTTTGTCTGCGTCGTTGTTGGGCCAGAGCTTGCCCGATTTGTTGGCCACATAGATCATCACGGCCCCCGACTGGCTGACGGTGGTGCGGCCACCCGGGCCATCCGGATCAATGATGGCGGGGATGCGGCCATGCGGCGTGGCCGCGAGAAAATCTTCGCCGCGCTCTCCCAAGGGCGACGACAACGCGACCTTGATGACGCGGTATTTGAGGCCGGATTCGGCCAGGGCAATGTTGGCACGGAAACCGTTGTGGGTGCCGGCGGTGTAGAGCTCGATCATGGTGTCTCCTTTGAGGTGTGGTGGGCGTGCCGTTGCGGTGTGGCTTGTGGTTGTGGTGTCACTGGTGCGTTACTTGTGCGTGACGTGTAACTGTTGCTTGCGTGCGGCTTCCTGCAGGCGCAGCACCCGCCGCTGCACTTTGCCGGTGGTGGTCATCGGCAACGCGTCGATGAATTCTATTTCGCGCGGGTAC
>JANOYK010000798.1:0-2309 GCA_031428855.1 Burkholderiales bacterium
TTGCCCGAGGTCGGTTCGATGATGGTGCCGCCGGGTTTCAGCTTGCCCGATTTCTCGGCGTCTTCCACCATCGAGAGCGCAATCCGATCCTTGATCGAGCCGCCCGGGTTGCTGCGCTCCGATTTGATCCACACGTTCTGCCCCGCGCCAAACAGGCGGTGGATGCGGATGTGCGGCGTGTTGCCGATGGTGTCGAGGATGTTGTTGGCTTTCATGGCGGGTGTCCTGGGAGGGGGGGAGCGCAAGATTGTACGTGCGCTGCCCGCGCATAATGAAATAATCGGAAATTGCAAAATGGTGCCTTCCATAAAACCGTTGGTGCGAGCGGTTCTTCGACTATTTGCCGAGTTTAGATTGCCACCCGCGTACCCAGTTCAACCACCCGGTTGGCCGGAATGTTGAAAAAGTCGGTGACGCTGCCGGCGTTGCGCGCCATGGTGGCGAACACAAGGTCGCGCCAGCGCGCGGCCAGGCTCTTGGCCTCGGTGGACGGGACGATTTTTTCGCGCGAGACGAAGTAGGAGACCTCCATCGGCTCGATCTGCAATCCCGCCGGGCCGCACAATTCAAGCGCGGCGCCGATGTCGGGGCGGTTCATGAAGCCGTAGCGCACCGTCACGCGCCAGCAGTCATGGCCGAGTTTTTCGCAGACCACCCGGTTCTCGAACGTGACCCAGGGCACGTCAAGGAAGGCTACCGTCATGAAGACATTGCGCTCGTGCATCACCTTGTAATGCTTGAGGCTGTGCAACAGGGAGTTTGGCGTTGCGTCCCGCGCCGAGGTCATGAACACTGCGGTGCCGGGGACGCGCAGCGGCGGCGAGCGGAACAACGAGTCGAGAAACGGTACCAGCGGAATCGACGAGGCATGCAGGCGTTCAAACAACGTCGCGCGCCCATGCCGCCAGGTGACCATGAGGGAAAAGATCAGCGCGCCGAGCAGCAGCGGGAACCAGCCGCCGTCGAAAATCTTGAACAGGGCCGCGGCAAAAAAGGTTGCGTCGATGAAAGCGAAGAAGCCGGTCGCCAGCACGCACAGCCAGAGCGGATAACCCCAGCCGTGGCGGATCACGAAGAAGGTGAGCAGGGTGGTGACCAGCATGGTACCCATCACTGCCACGCCATAGGCCGAGGCGAGCTTGCTCGACGAACCAAAGCCGATCACTGCCGCCGCAACTGAGGCCAGCAATATCCAGTTGATCGCTGGCACGTAGATCTGGCCAATGGTACTGGACGAGGTGTGCAGCACTGTCATGCGTGGCAGATAGCCCAACTGGATTGCCTGCTGGGTGATCGAGTAGGCCCCCGAGATGGTGGCCTGCGAGGCGATCACCGTGGCGGCAGTGGCGAGCGCGACCATGGGGTAGAGCGCCCACTGCGGAAAGGCGAGAAAAAACGGATTTTCCAGCGCCTTGGGGTCGATCATCAGCAATGCGCCCTGGCCGAAGTAGTTGAGCACCAGCGCCGGCGCGACCAGGCCGAACCAGGCGATGCGGATCGCGCGCGTGCCGAAATGCCCCATGTCGGCATACAGCGCTTCCGCTCCCGTGACCGCGAGCAGCACCGAGCCCAGCACAACGAAAGAGGCGAATCCGTGCGCGGTGGCGAAGTGCAGCGCATGCATGGGGTTGAGGGCGGCAAGGATGGCGGGGTTCTTTGTGATGTTCCACACGCCGCCTGCGGCCAGCGCCGCAAACCACAGCACGCACACCGGGCCGAACAGCATGCCGACCACGCCGGTGCCATGTTTCTGGATCAGGAACAGGCCGATCAGGATGCCGGTGGCGAGCGGCACGACGTAAGGCTTGAAGGCCGCAGTGCCGACTTCCAGCCCTTCGACGGCAGACAACACCGAGATCGCCGGTGTCAGCACCGCGTCGCCGTAGAACAGCGCCGCACCGAACACGCCGATGACGAGCAGGGTGCCGCGCAGGCGCCGCGTTTCACCATCTGTTGCGCCGAGCGAGGTGATCGCCAGCGCCAGCAGGGCCATGATGCCGCCTTCGCCACGGTTATTGGCGCGCAGCACCAGCACCACGTATTTGAGGCTGACGATGATCATCAGCGCCCAGAAGATGCAGGAGACGCCGCCGAGGATGCTGTCGGTGTTAAGCGGGATGCCGTGCAGCGGGTTGAAGGTTTCTTTCACCGCGTACAGCGGGCTGGTGCCGATGTCGCCATAGACGATGCCGAGTGCGAGCAGGGTGAGGGCGCTGGTCGATGGTGCATGCGTGGCCTTGCCGTGTGTGCCTGGTTCGTGCGTAGCTGAATCGTCTGGGGCTGGTTGGTGTGGGGCTGCTCGGTGCGGG
>JANOYK010000799.1:0-13975 GCA_031428855.1 Burkholderiales bacterium
AGAGTGGACACAGCGGGATCAGCAGGGATCAGGAGAAAAAAATGCGTTAACCATAAACCGAACGGTCGTGCTTTTTCTCATGTATCCCGATGATGGTCAAGGCGAATTGATGCTGCGGCGCAATTGCCCCTGCATGAGCCATAAAAATTACTTTTCTATTCAAGTGGTTGGCGCAACCGCTCGAACTTAGAGGGTGGCCTCTAATCGCTCGAATAGAGTGTCCGGCTGTCGCCCAAGCATAGGGGGGTACGCCAGCATGAAGCGTCGATTCACGCAGTACCGGCTGACGTCCGTGCTACCCACCGCCGCCCTCACGCAAGCCGCAGCGTGCAGTGGGGCACCATCATCGCGAAATCGCGATCATTCGCAAGCAACTGCGCGCCCTCGCGTATCGTCAGACGTGCAATCAGACAGTCCACCACGCTGCGTATCGTCACACCGTTTCTGCGGCAGGTTCGATACAGTGCGGCCGCCGCATCCCAGTCATCATCAACCGCAGCGACGCGGCGCAGCGCATTGAGGTTCGCCGTGATCTTTCGCAGGGTCGCATCCTCACGCACGCCACTCAACATCTCGAGACGCACGATGTCGGGCACACCGATCTCTTGATCCGATAGCAGCGCGGCATCCAGACGCCGCACAACCGGCAGATCACGCCCGGCAAAGAAATCGATCCAGACCGAGCTATCGACAATCAGCATGCGTTATTCTAATTCGCATTAGAAAGTGACATAATTAAACCTTCGAGACCATCCGTAAGAGGCTGTCATGGCGCGTACCGCTGGAGGGGTGAAGGATCTTGCGTGGGCGCGTGAGCAGGTATCGAAGGCGCGTAGTGCCGATGACCTGCGGGAAGCGCAAGCGATCTTGTTGCCACTGGAGCTTGGATTGAGTCTGGAGCAGACCGCAATGGCGATCGGACGCTCGGTAAGTCTGACCTGCAAGTTGCGCAACCGCAGGCGGCGTGAACGCGCCAACGAAATTCCGGTCAGGAGAAGCAAACGCGAACTGCGTAACCGGGCAACGGCGACGCTTGTCGAAGAAGCTGCGTTGCTCGACCAGGTACTCGCCCAGGCAAGCGCTGGTGGCGTGGTGGCCATTCCCAGTCTCAAGTCGGCAGTCGAGAAAGCGCTGGGGCGCGAGATTGCGCCATCAACGTTGTATCGGATGCTGGCCCGCCATGGCTGGCGCAAACTGGCACCTGACACAGTGCATCCGAAAGGCGACCCTGAACGGCGTGAGGCTTTTAAAAAAAACTCCCCGACAATCTGGCAGAAGCGCTGAGGTCTTTCCCGGCTGCCGTCGCGCATCGCCCGTTGCGGCTGATGTTTCAGGACGAGGCGCGCTTTGGCCGTCTGAGCCGGTGCCGCTACTGCTGGGCCAAGTTTCCGTTGCGGCCCATCGTCAAGGCGATGCTGGTCCATCAGTACGTGTATGCCTACGGTGCCGTGAGCATTCCGCAAGGCAACTTTGACTCGCTGGTGCTGCCGCTTGTCAACGGGGGCTGCATGGGCCTTTATCTCGCCGAAATATCCAGGCGCTACCCAAGCGACAACATCGTGATGGTGCTCGACGGTGCGGGCTGGCACAAAAACAAGTCCATGCCGATCCCCGAAAACATCCGGCTGTTAAGCCTACCGCCCTACTCGCCGGAGTTGAACCCGGTTGAGCATCTGTGGGATGAGTTGCGTGAAAAATATTTCCACAACCGCGCGTTTGACAGCCTCGATGCTCTTGAAAACCATCTCGTCGATGCCTTGCTCAGCCTCGAAAACAATCCCGCACTGGTCAAGTCAATCTGCAATTGGGATTGGATTATTAATACTGTTTCTAATGCGAATTAGAATTACACTGCTGCGTTAACTGCGGCCCTGGCCCTTACACCGGCGGCAGCACGGTGCCCGCGCACTCGCCAAAGCCGACCCGCGCAAAACCTGCCTTCTCGCAGTGCGCCTTGAGAATCAAGGTGTCACCATCTTCAATGAAGGTGCGTTTCTCACCGCCGGGCAGGGCAATCGCTTCTTTTCCGCCCTTGGTGAGTTCCAAAATCGAACCAGCTTCTTCCGGCAGCGGCCCTGACTGGGTGCCAGTGCCGAGCAGGTCGCCCGGCTGCAGATTGCAGCCGCCGCTGGTGTGATGCGCGATCATTTGCGCGAGGGTCCAGTAGGCGTGTTTGAAACTGGCCTGCGACAGGCGCTGCGGCGCGGTGTTGCGCGCGCGCATCACTGCCGTTTGCAGGTAGGCTTCCACCGCGATATCGATGGCACCGCGCGCGCGGTTATCCGGCGTGTCCAGATAGGGCAGCGGCTGCGGATCACTCCCGGCGCGGGTCCACGCCGTGCGAAAGGGTTCGAGCGCTTCCATCGTCACCACCCAGGGCGAAATGGTGGAGGCGAAACTCTTGCCCAGAAACGGCCCGAGCGGCTGGTATTCCCAGGTTTGAATATCGCGCGCCGACCAGTCGTTGAGCAGGCACATGCCGAATGCATGGCTCTCGGCATTGGCCATCGGCACGCGCGTGCCCTGCACGTTGCCGCTGCCGATCCACACCGCCAGTTCGAGTTCGTAGTCGAGCCGCTTGCTGGGGGCAAACACCGGCGCGGCATCATTGGGAGGTTTGATCTGCCCCTGCGGGCGCGGGAAGCTCTGGCCCGACACGCCAATTGACGAAGCGCGCCCGTGATACGCAATCGGCACATATTTGTAATTGGGCAGCAGCGGGTTGTCGGGGCGGAACAGCTTGCCGACCGTGGTGGCATGGTGGATCGAAGTGAAGAAGTCGGTGTAGTCGCCGATACTGGCGGGCAACACCATGTCTGCATCGGCTTGCGGCACCAGCATGCCTTTGAGCGCCGGCTCCTGTGCGCTGCCGCTGCGCAACGCCCGCGACAAGGCCAGGCGCAGCGCGCTCCATGCAGCGCCGCCTGCACCCATGAACGCATTGAGTGTGGCACCCTGCAACAGCGCAGCCGCGTCGCGCGCTGCGCCCTCGAATGCGCCCGCGTTGAACGCCGCGTGCAGATCGAGAATCTGATCGCCGATGGCGACGCCAAGGTGAACTGATGGGGCCGTACCTGATTGCGCACCCTTGCGGCGGAACGCGCCGTAGGGCAGGTTCTGGATCGTGAAGCCGCATCCGGCGGTGTTGGCCGCGCGCACCCAGCTGGTGAGCGCGGCGTCGTGGGTTTCATTGAGTGCCATGTTGACCTGGTTCCTATTTCTACCTGGTTCCTATTTCTTCGTGGCTGCTGCATTGGCCGCGTTGGCCTTTTTTGGCGCAGCGGTCAGCGCCACCGGCGCTTTGTTTTTGCCCGACATCAATTCAGCCAGCTTGCGTTTGCCGGCCGGCTCGCCGTCCTTGATCGCTTCACGGTACAAGGCAGCGGCCTTGTTGCGGTCCGCCTTGACCCCGAGACCGTCTTCATACATTTCACCGAGCGACACCTTGGCGTAGGAGTTGCCGCCCTTGGCCGATGCCTCGAACAAACGCACCGACTCCTTGTAGTCAAATTCGCCGGTGCGGCCCTCTTTGAGCAGCTTGCCGAGCCGGTGCTGCGCGTCCCAGTAGCCTTGCGCTGCCGCCAGCGAATACCAGTCAAGCGCAGTGTGGGCGCTCTTGGGCACGCCGCTGCCGGCCTCAAACAGCGCGCCCAGTTTGGTCTGGGCCGGGGGGAAGCCAATCACTGCCGCCCGCTCATACAGTTCGGCCGCGCGCGCCGGATTTCTCGCCACGCCATTGCCCTGCTCATGCATCTCGCCTAGCGTAGTGGCCGCGAGCGGATGATTTTTTTGCAGCGCCCGCTCAAACCAGATCACCGAATGTTTGGGATCCATCTTGACGCCATCGCCGCGCAGGTGCATCAGCCCGAGCAGATGCTGGGCATCCGCATGACCGGCGTCAGCGGCCTCGGCAAACTCTTTGAGCACCAGCGGAATCAGCCGCTTCGACTTGGCCTGCATGCCGCGCAAAAACGCGTCTTCACCAGGTTTGACCTCCGCTGTTTGGGTGCCAGCTTGCGTGCCAGCCTGGGCGGGAGTCTGGGTGCCAGCCTGAGCGATGGCCGCAGCAGTGGTCTGGGCGCGGGCCGCAGGTGAGAAGGGCGCAACAAGCGGCACCGCAGCAATCAAACACAAGGCAAGCAAAAAAGGACGCATAGGAGGCTGAGAAGCGGCTGAAAAGCAGCTGACTATCGGGTGGAAACAGCCTGTGAGGATAGCACTGAACCGCCATCATTGACACGCGCGCGCGCTGCGCCGACACTGGCGGCCCGCCCCGCACTTATGAGAGAACCGCTTGAGAAAAATCGACATTTTCAATCACGTCATGCCGGTCGCCTATCTTGATTTGTTGAAGCAGCATTCCAAGGACGCCGGTATCGTCAAGCGCATGGCCGGTTTGACCATGCTGTGGGACATCGAAGCGCGCGTCGAGATGCTCAAACAATGGCCCGAGGTGCAGCAGATCCTCACCCTCGCGCTGCCGCCGCCCGAGGCGCTGGGCGGGCCGGATCTGTCACCCGGATTCGCGCGCGTTGCCAACGACGGCATGGCGGCAATGGTGGCCAAGTGGCCGGATCGTTTTCCGGCGTTTGTCGCGTCGCTGCCGATGAACAACGTGCCGGCCGCGCTCGAAGAAATGGACCGCGCCATCAATCAACTGGGCGCGCGTGGCATCCAGCTCACCACCAGTGTCAACGGCCGTCCGCTCGACGAAGAAGAATTTTTCCCCGTGTTCGAGCGCGTCACCACCAAGCACAGCATGCCCATCTGGATGCACCCGATCCGCCCCGGCTCGCGTCCCGATTACCCGAGTGAAGACAAATCAAAATACGAAATCTGGCAGGTGCTCGGCTGGCCCTACGAGACCAGCGTGGCGATGGCGCGCATCGTGTTTTCCGGCCTCTACGCCAAGTTGCCGGAGCTGCGCATCATCACCCATCACTGCGGCGCAATGGCCCCGTATTTCGCCGGGCGCATGGAGACGCTGTGGGCACAGCTGGGCAGCCGCAGCGCCGGCGACAACTACGAAGAACTGCTCAAGCGCATGGCGAAAAAACCGGTTGAGTATTTCAAAATGTTCTACGCCGACACTGTGCTCGGCGGTTCGGCATCCGCACTGCGCTGCGGCCTCGATTTTTTCGGTGCCGACAAAGTGGTATTCGCCAGCGACTGCCCGTTCGACCCCGAAGGCGGGCCGATGTTCATCCGCGAAGGCATCCGCTCGGTGGAAGATTTGAAATTGAGCGAAGCCGAGCGCCGCAAGATTTATTTTGAGAATGCCCTCAAGTTGTTGAAAATGGAGACGCCCGCATCATGAATCGCACGCGCACACCAAGCACTGCCATAAGAATGGCTCTGGGAGCGGCTTTCAGCCTGTTATCCCTCGGTGCAGGATGGGTTGGCCTGATGATCTCGCCTGCCGCACTCGCGCAAGCCTGGCCGCAGCGCCCCGTCACGCTGGTAGTGCCCTACACGCCAGGTTCTGGCATCGACATCATTGCCCGCACCCTTGGCCCCCGCCTGGCCGAGCGCCTCGGCCAGGGCGTTGTGATCGACAACAAGCCCGGTGCCAGCGGCAACCTCGGTGCCGACATCGTTGCCAAGGCGCAGCCGAACGGTTACACATTGATGATTACCGTTAACACCTTTGTCATTACGCCAGCGCTCTACAAAAATATGCCCTACGACCCCGTCAACGATTTTGCCGTGATGAGCAAACTCGCGACTGGCAATCTCGCGTTGGTGGTCAATCCGAATGTCCTGCCGGTCAAAACCCTCGACGAGTTGTCGGCTTACGTCAAAGCCCGCCCCGGCAAAATCAATTACGGCACGCCCGGCAACGGCACGCCGCAACACCTCGCGGTCGAACTGCTCAAGCAGCGCCTCGGCCTCGACATCGTGCATGTGCCGTACAAAAGCGCCGCCGCAGCCAACACTGATCTGGTTGGCGGCCAGGTGCATCTGGCGATACTGCCTGTGCATACCGCGCTGCCGTTCGCCAAAGCGGGCCGCCTCAACGTCATCGCGGTGTCGGGCGAGAGCCGCTCTGTGCTCGCCCCGGATCAACCCAGCTTCGCCGAAGTCAATCTCAAAAATCTTGATATTGACCTGTACTACTGGATCGCCGGCCCGGCCAACACGCCGCGCGAGATTACTGCGCGCATCAATCGCGAAGTGGCCGCTATCCTCGCCATGCCCGATGTGCGCGAGACGCTGCTCAAGCAAGGTCTGATTCCATCGACCAGCACGCCGGAAGACATCAGCACGAGGATTCGCGATGACATCGGGCGCTGGAAGAAATTCATCAGCGATGCGAAGATCACCGCTGATTGACGCCGCAGCAAGAGCGCGCCAAGCGGGTGGCGGCAGGCGCGCTTGGGCTCAATCCACCGCCGCCACAATCAAGGCCAGCAACGCGCCAATGCCTGCGGTCGGCACACCCCAGCGTTCCAGCCGCGACGCCGCATCGCCCGAGATCAGTTCCACCGGCACGCTGGTCAGTTCCAGCACTTTGTTGGTGGTCGAATCTTCAAGCATGCGGGTGAGCGAATTTTTGCGTGCGGTGCTCATGACGATATGGTGGCAGCGCAGGCGGCGCGCTTCGTCGGTAATGGTCTTGGCGCGCTCGCCCATTTTGTGGTGGGCCGTGTGCGGGATGCCATGCTGTTCGAGCAGGCGGCGCGCTGGCGCCAGTGCCTCGTCGGCGCGCTCCTGATGCCAGGCCTTGAGGTCTTTGGCGTTGACGAAGCGGGCGACGTGGCGCGAGAACCACGGCTGCACGTTGAGCAGATGAATCTCCATCGCCGAGTCTTGCATGAATTCATTGACGACATGGCGCACGGCGAACTGTGCATTGGGCGAGCCATCGACCGGTATAAGGATGCGTTTCATGGTGGTATCTCCTGTCGCTTCAGAGTGAGACGGGTTGAACTGGGTTAACCGGATGGAACCAGCGGGCCGGCCGGACGGGTCGGACTGAAGGAGGAGCGGGCCAGCCGATGCTGCACCGGCGGCAGCCGCAGCAACAGAAGTACCCACAGCCGCCACGGCAGCCACAGCCGCCGCGCCGACGGCACCGGCAGCATTGGCACTCGCAGCGTCATCAGCGCTCGCAGTGAGGGAGTTGCGGCTTTGACGCAACGTAACGAGACGGGCGTGGATGCGCGATTCGAGCTGCCGGTGATTTCTGACAAAGCCGGTCCACAGCACACCGCCGATGACGATGAGGTAGACCAGCACAGTGGCGGTGCCATTGGCTGCGGCCACCACATCCTTGATGAACGGCTCGCTCAGCATCATCTTGACGGCAGTCCAGGCCAGCACGCCCGCGCCGATGTAGACGATGGCGGGAAAGCGGTCCACCAGATTGAGGATCAGGGTCGAGCCCCAGATGACGATGGGGATGCTGATGAGCAGCCCGAGCACCACCAGCACATAGCTGCCGTGGGCGGCACCGGCGACGGCCAGCACATTGTCCAGACCCATCACGGCATCGGCGATGACAATGGTTTTCATTGCACCAAGAAACGTCGTCGCCACCGGCGCGTGGTCTTCACCACTGCTCTCTTGCGGCGCCAGCAGATGGTAGGCAATCCAGATCAGCATCGCGCCGCCCGCCAGCAGCAGGCCGGGAATATTGAGCAGCCACACCACCACCAGCGTCATCGCGCTGCGCACCACGATGGCGCCAGCGGTACCCCAGATGATCGCGCGCTTGCGCAGCTGGACCGGCAGATTGCGCGCGGCCAGCGCGATCACGATGGCGTTGTCGCCAGCCAGCACCAGGTCAATCACGACGATGGCCGCCAGCGCAGAGAAGAATTCAATTGAGAGAAAGTCCACAGTACACCCCGCAGGTTTTTGATGCGCCCATTATCAGAACGGCCGGCCAGGCGCGTCCAATGAACTTTCAGGATGACAACCATCACATTGCGCAATTCATTTGCCGGGAACTTATGGCTTCCATTACGAATCGAAATGATTTAACGCAAAAATGAGCTGGCCCAAATCCGGCCGGATCATCCGGCATCATTTTTTTGGTTGCGCTGGCAAACGCTGCATGTTTTAATTGCGCCAGAAGCACAACAGGAATTGCAAAGTGGGAGTAGCTCCGGGGCGTTCTGCCCTGTGCTGCGGGATCGTCAATCCGTGCCATGTCTGTTTGTATGGCACCGGTGCCGCAGGTTCACCAGCCGGATGATCCGGCCGGTGCGCGAGCGAGACCTTTGCCGACAATGGCAAAGGAATCACCATGCCCCAGACCGCTATCAGGCGCTACTTGCGCCATGGAATGCTGCCTCAGCTCGCCATGTTCGAAGCCGCCGCAAGGCTTGGCAGCTTCACCCGCGCTGCCGACGCCTTGCACGTCGCACAGCCGACTGTGTCGGCGCAAATCAAAAAACTCTCTGACACACTTGATCTGCCGCTGTTTGAACAGATCGGCAAGAAGATGTATCTGACGCCGGCCGGCACGGCGCTGCACCAGGGCTGCAACGACCTGTTCGCGACCTTCGCGCGGGTCGAAGAGGCGCTGTCCAAGCTGCGCGACCTCGACTCGGGCCGGCTGCGTCTCGCCGTCAGCACCACCGGAAAATATTTTGCACCGCGTCTGCTTGCGGCCTTCGTTCAGCGGCATCCCAAGATCGAAGTGAGTCTGCAAATCCACAACCGCCAAACCCTGCTCGAACGGCTCTGCCGCAACGAGGACGACCTCTATATCTTCGCCAACCTGCCGGTTGAACAGGAAGTGGTGTGCCAGCCGATCCTGCCGAACCCGATGGTGGTGTTTGCGCGCGCCGACCATCCGCTGGCAGGGCAGAAGCGCATTCCGTTTGCCGCGCTCGCGCAGCAGCCATTTTTGATGCGCGAGCCAGGCTCCGGCACGCGCATGGTGTCGTACCAGTTGTTTGACCAGCATGGCATCGAACCGCAGGTGCGCATGGAGCTCTCGACCAACGAGGCCATCAAGCAGGCGATTCTGGCCGGCTTGGGCATCTCGATCATGTCGCAATACACGCTCGGTCTTGATGTCACGCAATCACAGCTGGCGATACTCGATGTCGAAGGCTTGCCAGTGGAGCGGCCCTGGCAGTTCGTCTACCCAGTGGGCAAACAAATCTCGTCGGTCGCGCGCGCCTTCATGGATTTTGTGCGCACCGATGCGGTGGCGCTGGTGCAGGAACATTTTGATGTGCCGGCGCGCAGTCCTGCAGGCGATCTACGCTGAGAGCGGCTTCCACCAAGGGCTTCAGGCCTCATGTGGCTATAACCCGCCCCCACCAACGATTTTCAACGATTGGCCCAAGCCGGTTTTGAGCCAACGCCTCTGTTCTTGTTGAGCCGTTCCAGCAATTGCGCCGCGAGGCGTGCGGATTCCTTTTGCATCGCATGACGCTTTTTGACATTGAGCGTATCGGCCAAATCGCGTGGCAACGTTTTGATTCTGGGGGTGAGCCAATGCAGAAGCAAAGGAACCGCACGCCAGGCGCGCGCTCCGTCCAGCGGCGCGATTGGCAGCAGATTGAGCACGGCGATGATGATGTTGACAGTGATAAAAACGGTCAGCGGCGGTTGCAAGACCATGTAGTACTAACGGCGGCCACAGCGCCAACGCTACTGTCTTGATCGACAGCGCCAACAGCAGCAGCGGCGGCATTTTGGGGCTGCTACCGTTTTCGCTCATGGAACGTTGCGGTCAAGAATGCAGCGGCGTGCCGCTACGCTTCGTACCGGTTCTCTAGCGCACCCACTCCGTCAATCTCAATCCGGATCACGCTGCCCGGCTTCATCGCACCCGCGCCCACCGAGGTGCCGCAGGCGATGATGTCGCCGGGCTCCAGCGTCATGTCGCGCGAGATCAAGCTGGCGAGTTTGACCGGCGGGAAGATCATGTCGGCCACAGGATAGTTCTGGCGCTCCTGCACAGCGCCGTCGGGCTGCGTAAGGATTGATTTGACGCGGAGCGCCATCACGTCCACGCCGGTGGTGATGACCGGGCCAATCGGGCAGAAGGTGTCGAAGCTTTTGCTGCGCACCCATTGCTCGAACGTGGGATTCATGCGCAGGAGGTCGGCGGCGGTGACGTCGTTGACGCAGGTGTAGCCGAAGATGTAACCGGGCGCATCAGCTTCGGACACGTTGCGCATGCGCTTGCCGATGACGATGCCCAGTTCGCCTTCGAACACCACCTTGCCGTCGAAGTGCGCCGGTTTTTTGATGACGCTGCCGTGCGCGCAAAACGAGTTGTTGCCTTTGAGAAAGTAGAGCGGGTCCGGCGGCAGGGCGATGTTTTCCTTGGTGGCGCGCTCGTAGAAGTTGTTCCACAGCGCGGGCATTTTGGTGGGTACGCACGGCGCGAGCAGGGTGACTTCGGCGAGCGCGAGGGTTTGGCCACTCGGCTTGCTGCCAGTGAACAGGTTGCCGGTGTGAACACGGATGGCCGCCTCTGGCGCATTGAATGCGCCGTCGAGCGTGCCAAAACCGGTGTTGCCTTGATGAGAGTAGCGCAGCCATTGGATCATGGCCGCAGTCTCTCACATCTTCCTCTTGCTTGCGTGGACACAAGGTACCAACACACCACAAGTCGCAGCAGCGCTTCGCTGCTGCGGCGATCCACCGGTCCTCTCCCGAGAGTTACTTGCGCCGTCCCAGCGTTACCCAATATTCGCGCGGCACGCAGACGCCAAGTTCGGTGGCAAAGCTGTCGTGAAAGGCAATGAAGTCACGCCGGAAATCGGCGCGTCTGCTGTCGTCCAGACTGGCTGCAAGCGTCTTGGCCGGCCCGTAACCGGTGGAGAACGTATTCCACGCCGCCTTGCCGTCCGGTTCGCGGTAATACGACACACCCTTTTCAAATTTCAGATCGAACGAGGCGCTGAGCAGTTCACGAATCCGCTCGGTGCGGCCCCACTCAAACGGCGACGGCGGCGGCGGTGACGGGGGCGCGGCCATGTAGGGCTTCATCACCTGAAACATCTTGAACAGATTGCTGTCGTGCAGCCAGGTGGTGAGCGCAATGCGCCCGCCCTTGCGGGTGACGCGTGCCAGCTCTGCCGCAGCCGCTTCGGGGCGGCTGGCGAACATGATGCCGCAGGTCGATATCACCGCATCGAATTCGCCGTCGGCAAACGGCAGGCGCTCGGCATCGCCGATCTGATAATCGATGGTCAGATGGTCTGCATGCGCACGAGCTTTGGCGGCAGCGATCAGATCGGCGGCGATGTCGGCACCGGTGACGTGCGCGCCCGATTGGGCAACCTGACGCGAGGTCCAGCCGGTGCCGGTGGCCAGATCGAGAATCCGCTCATTCGGCTGCGGTGCCAGCCGCAGCACGCAGTGTGCGATCGAGTCGGCGATGCCGCGGCTGATCTGGTCGTAGTCTTTGCCGCCCGAGCTCCAGACAGTGGCGGGGCGCTGGTTGTGGGTTTGAATCGCTGTTTCCATGAGGGGTTTCCGGTTGTTGTGAGAGCAGGGGGTGCGTCAGGGGCGCGTCAGGGGTGCGTCAGAGGTGGAGTGCGGGTGGGCTTATTGCGGTTACGTATGTTGCGGTTACTTTGGGTACGGCGGTTGCGTTACTTCGGTTGCTGGGGTGAGCCGCTGAGCTGCAATGGTGTCGCTGCGGAGGTGCTTAAGCAGGGGGTAGAGTGTGTGATGGGACGGCGTTCAGTTCTGCATGGCTGTAAGCGCGAAACTGCTGCGCTTACAGCCATGCACCATGGTATGGCCCCTACGCCGCGTCAAGGGTTCGCTTCGCCAGGCTGCATAAAGCCGCAGCCTGCCCTTGACTCGACTACGGGGCGCTGTTTTCGCCCCCACCGAAGCATTTTCTGGGCCCGAAAAAAGAGCGTCGCCAGATTTTGTCGGATTTCGACAGCCATTCACACCCACCAACGATCTTGACGTTACCGTCCCCAAAAAACCCGCGCGATCACGCTGCCGATGGCCTGACCGCGTGCAATACGGGCTGCGCTCGCCGCGCTGCGGCGGAACGCGACCGGATCAGCGCGATAACGTGCCAGCATCGCTGCCCGGTCGGCGTGGGCCGCTTCGGCTGTGCCGGCCTGGGCACTCGACGGCGCAGCCAAAGGCGTGCTGCTGCGGGCATGGTGTGGCTGGGGCATTGCACCCGCCGCATTGAGGCGCAGCACGTCACCAAATCCGGATATAAAGGTTTGTGCGTTCATGGTCTTCTCCTGGTGTGACCGGGCCGGCACGATGCCGGTTTCCATGAACCCATGTTGCGCTGATGCGAGAGCCTGCGCATGAGACTGGTGTCCCGGGAATGCCACAAAAAGGCACCGGCCAACCGGGACAGGCGTCCCGCACTGCGCTTCCACTGATGCCGGCTCTGCGCCCCGCAGGTCAGAGGTTGCCGTAGCCGTGATTACGGGCGAGCACAATCGCCTGCGGCCGGTTTTCAACTGCCAGTTTGTCGAAAATGTGCGTGATGTGATTGCGCACGGTTTTTTCAGACAGATCCAGATGCGCGGCGATTTGCGCGTTGTCGAGTCCCTGCGCGATACGCTCAATGACTTCGGTTTCGCGCGCAGTCAGTTGTGCGAAGACGCTGTCTGGCGCAAAGCGCGCACCGCTGCCGGCACCGGCAGCGCCGGCGCGCGGCACGAATGCTTCGAGTTCCTCAAAAAACTGCCGGTAGGCCGGCTCCTGCGGCAGCAAAATATGGTTCGCGCTTTCCAGCGGCACCAGACGTGCGCCGGGAATCAGGCTCGCCAGCAGCAGCCCTTCGGCCAGCGGGGCACGCAGGTCGCCGCGTGCATGCAGCAGCAGTGCCGGACATTTCACCAGCGGGGCCGCAGCGCAGACGTCGATTGCGAACAGGCTGCGAATCACGCGCACCGCGTTTTCCGGTGTGGCTGAGCGGCGTTGCAACTCACTCATTGAAGAGAGCTGTTCCGCAGTGCCGCCCGGCATAAATTGCATCGAAAACATTTGCCGGTACGACGGGTCATCACGCCCCCAGCCAGCCTCGATGAGTTTCAACTGCGCATGTAATTCCTCAATCCGCTGCTGCGGCAGATCGCGCTTCATTGCGCCACGCGCGTAGCTGCCCAGCAGGATCAGGTGGCTGACGCGCTCCGGGTGGCGCGCCGCATATTCGACCGCGATGGAACTGCCCTGTGAATGTCCGAACAACGCAAAGCGTTCGACACCGGCCGCGTCCACCACGGCTTCCAGATCGCGCACCCAAGCCTCGAGCGACACGTCTTCCATGTCGGTGCCCGACAGGCCGCAACCGCGCTCGTCAATGCGTATCAGGGTATGGGCGCGCGAGAGCGACGAGATCCACGGTTTCCAGATCGGGCTCTGCCACTCGTATTCGAGATGGGTGAGCCAGTGCGGTGCCTTGACCAGCACCGGCCCCGCACCCGATTGCGCGTAGGCAATGCGGGTGCCGTCGAAGCTTTTGCAAAAGCGGATTTGCTGATTCATTGCCCGATTCCGTGCTGGTGCGCGCCAACCTGCAATCGGCTACGCGACCTTCAACGGAATCTTGAAGTCATGAATCCGTTTGCTCCACAGCGCCGGGCCGGTGTTGTGCGCCGAGATGCCGGTCGAATCGACTGCGACGGTGACTGGCATGTCTTTGACATCGAACTCGTAAATCGCTTCCATGCCGAGGTCAGCGAAGCCGACCACCTTGGCGGCCTTGATTGCCTTGGCGACCAGATAGGCCGCGCCGCCTACTGCCATCAGATACGCGCTCTTGTGTTTCTTGATCGCCTCAATCGCGACCGGGCCGCGCTCGGCTTTGCCGATCATCGAGATGAGGCCGGTTTGGCCCAGCATCATCTCGGTGAATTTGTCCATGCGGGTGGCGGTGGTGGGACCAGCCGGGCCGACGACCTCGTCGCGCACCGGGTCGACCGGGCCGACGTAGTAGATCACGCGGTCCTTGAAGCTCACCGGCAATGCCTCGCCTTTGGCCAGCAGGTCCTGAATTCTTTGGTGCGCGGCG
>JANOYK010000800.1:0-7293 GCA_031428855.1 Burkholderiales bacterium
GAGTACCCGATGGAGCATTCGCTGGCGCTGGAAGAAGTGCGCGATATTCGCGCGTGGCTCGGGCGGGTGCTCACCGCCGCCTGAGTGTGGCGGCAGGGCCACTTGTTCACCGGCGGTTCACCGGCACTGGCGCCAGCAACCACCGGCCCAAGCAACCACCAGCCCAAGCAACCACCGGCCCAAGCGCCGCTGCCACCAACGGTTGCAGGCGCATGACGCCCACAATCCGCTCCTACCAAGGGTTTCAGGCCGGTGGTATCACCGGCAACAACACACTTGCGGCGCGCTCTGCGCCGAAATGCAGTGTGACGTTGCCGCCGAACACGTCCGGCGGCCGGTCGACCGGGTCATCATGCACAAACGGGCCGCAGCCTTTCATCGGGTGCTTCATGTTCGAGAGCGTGGCGGCTGGGCCGTCCCATTCGTAATCTTTGCCGCGCAGGGTGAGCGCGATGCGGTGGCCCTTGGGCACGACGATACAGGTGGCCCAGATTTCGACATCGAGTTGGACCGGCTCACCGGGCGTGAGCGGCCAGTCTTCATCATGCGTGTGAAACGGGCGGTAGGGCAATGAGCGCGCTTGATCGAGCTTGCGGTGTGACGCGCGCAGCCAGCCGAGGCTGATGGGCGTGTGCGGATCGAGCGCGCCCTGGAACACCACCTCGGTGCCGTCGGGCGCGAACACGCGCAACACCGCGAACATGTCGGCGTCGGCAGTCGAGGAGGAGAGCCACAGCTTGAGCGCGGACGGGCCGGTGAGTTCGATCGCGTGTTCGAGCGGCGGCGTGCTGAAGGTGACGCCATCGCCCATCGCGTCGTAGACCACCGTACCTGACGATTTGACCGGCGTGGGCGAGAGCTTCATACCATTCGGGTCGAGATAAAAATGGGTCCACTGGGTGCGCGCCAGCGGCCATTCTTTTTCATGGCGCTCGACAAATTTTTCGCCGGGGTGGCGCACTTGCAAACGTACCTTCGGCTCACTGTCCCAGCCGTTTTTCGCCCCCTTGAGAAAAAAGTCAAAAAACTTCTTCTGCATCTTGACACCGTAGTCGGTGTAGAACGGTGCCCAGTGCGAGCCGCCGTGGGCTTCGAGCCATTTGTGCTCTGACGCTGCGCCCACAAACCCTTCGAGGTTGCCGCGCAGATGCAGGCCGTGGCCGCCCCAGTTCGCAGTCGAGAGCAGCGGCACTTTGACGCGCGCGAGGTTGGCTGAGCGCTCGCGGTAGTAGGGGCCGTCCCATTCGTGCGCGAGCAATTGCGCCGCCATGTTCTCGCGGTTTTTAATCAACTCTTCGGGCGTGAGCGTGTCCGGCCCGCAGGCCCATTCGCCGGTCACCGGGCTTTTGCGGCCATTGCTGCCGACGCCATGCTGCACCGTTTTGACCTGCATGTCCTGCCAGTTTTTGCGGAACGAACAGAGGATGCCGCCGTGGCGGTTGCCGTCGCGATAGTTGTCGTGCCAGCCCTCCCACACGCAAATCGCTTCGAGGTGGGGCGGCTGTGTCGCGGCCGCACGCCACTGGTTGGCGGCGTAATACGAGATGCCGTTCAAGCCAATCTTGCCGGTTGACCATGGCTGCACCGCCGCCCATTCGATGCAGTCGTGATAGTCCTTCTGCTCGCGGTCATTGTTGTGGCACAGATAGCCGGGCGAACGGCCTGCGCCGCGCGAGTCGACGCGCACGCACGCATAGCCATCCGGCACCCATTTTTCCGGATCCACCACTTCCCAGTTTTGGTACAGGTTCGAGGTGCCCGAGACCGCATCGGGATTTTCGCGGCACATGATCTCCCACGAGGTCTTGTAGCCTTCCTGAAACGCGACGCCCTTGCCATACGGCCCGTAGGTCAAGAGGACCGGGTAGCGCCCCTCCGCCACCGGGCGGAATAGGTCCGCGCGCAACACCAGGCCATCGTCCATTTTGATGGGCACATCCCAGTCGATGCGCATGCCGTTTCGAATTTCACTCTTGTAATCCATTGCAGCTCTCCCCTGAATTTGCGCGAATGCAGCGCGGGCTTGCTCTGCGCGCGCTTTTTTTTGCGGCCTCACTGCGGCCTCACTGCTGCCTCACTGCTGCCTCACTGCTAATTTTGTGCGGCCTTACTCCGGCTTGACGCCAGCCGCCTTCGCCACCTTGGCCCACAAGTCCATCTCGGACTTGATGCGCGCACCGAACTCGTCCGGCGTCTGGCCGCCCGCCTCAGCACCGAGCGCGGTGATGCGTTTTTGCACATCAGCGTCTTTCAACACCGTCACCATGTCGCGGTGAATTTTGGTGATGACCTCCTTCGGCGTGCCCTTGGGCGCGAGCAGGCCGAACCACGAGATCGCCTCAAAGCCAGGCAAGTCGTTGGCGATCGGCGGCGCATCGGGGAACAGCGGCGACGGCGTGAGCGAGCCGACGCCGAGCAGGCGCACGCGGTTGGCGCGCACCTGGCCCTGCACTGAGCTGACCGCTGCAAAACCAATCGGCACATGACCGCCGGCGAGGTCCGTCATCAACGGCCCCGCGCCCTTGTAGGGCACGCTTTGCAATTCAGTCTTGGCCAGCATGTTGAACAAATGGCCGGTCAACAGCGAGCTCGAATCCGAGGTGCCGAACGAGAGCGAGCCGGGCTTGGCGCGGAGCAGGGCGATTACATCTTTGGCCGATTTCACCGGCAGCGTGTTGGCCGCCACCAGCGCAAACGGCGACACCGAGACGATGGTGACCGGCACCAGATCATTGACCGGGTCGTAGGGCAGCTTGACGTAGAGGCTCGGGTTGACCACGTGCGCGGTCGAGGTGAGCAGCAGCGTGTAGCCATCGGGCGCGCTCTTGGCCACGTAGTCAGAGCCGATCACGGTGTTGGCCCCGGGCTTGGACTCGACGATCACTGGCTGACCCCACAGGGCCGAGAGCTTGTCGTTGATGATGCGGGCATTGGCGTCGGTGCTGCCGCCGGGCGCAAACGGGATGACGATGCGCACCGGCTTGTTGGGGAAGCCTTGTGCGTGTACAGCCGGCAGTGCCGCTAACGCAGCACAGCCAAGAACAAGCGAGACGCGCTTGGCGAGGGACGATCGATTCGGTGATGACGGCATGGCGTCTCCTCTATTCAAGTTTGATGTTGGCCTCTTTGATGACGCGCCCCCAACGCGCCGACTCGGATCGGATGAAGGCGAGAAATTCTTCCGGCGATTCGCCGCCGTATTCATAGCCTTGTGCCAGCGCCTCCGCTTTCATCGCCGGGCTGGCGAGGATTTTTGCGATGTCGCTTTGCAAACGCAGAATGATCTCGCGCGGTGTGCCGGCCGGCACAAACAGGCCGTTCCAGCCGGCTGCATCGATGCCTGGCAATCCGCCTTCTGCCAGTGTCGGCACGTCCGGCAAGAAGCTGAAACGCTTTTGTGCAGCAACACCGATGGCGCGCAGCTTGCCGGAGCGGATGTGCTGCGCCACCACCACCGGCGCGAGATAGGCAGTCGAGACGTGCCCGGCGAGCAGATCGGGCAGTTCGGCACCAATCGCTTTATAGGGAATCTCGCGCACCACAATGCCGGCAGCCGATTTGATTTTTTCGCCGAGCAACTGCGTGATCGCACCGGTGCCGCCGGAAGCGAAGGTGAGCAACTGCGGCTGCGCCTTGGCCAGTGCGATGTACTCCTTGAGATTGTTGGCCGGCAGCGACGGATGCACCACCATCACCAGCGGCGTGCTGGTCAGGCGCGTGACCGGCACCAATGCATCACCGAGGCGGCAGCAGGTGTCACTCGACAACAAATCATTGAGCGAGTTGTTGATGTTGGCGTGCAGCCAGGTGTGGCCGTCCGCTGCCGCGCGCGCCACTTCACGCGCACCGATGGCGCTGTTGGCACCAGGCCGGTTGTCGATCACCACGGATTGACCAAGCAGGTCGGCGAGCAACGGCGCGAGCCGCCGCGCGAACACATCGACCGCGCTGCCGGGGCCGGCCGGTTCGACCAGGCGGATGGTTTTGGCGGGCCAGGTTTGCGCCTGCGCGCCCGCCGCCGCCAGCAACAGCAGGCCACCCAGCAGAGTGGCGATGCTGGGGATTTTCACAATGGTTGGGATTGTCAATTTGCGCATGATCGTCTCCGCTCTATATCAATCAAGCTGCTGCGCGCAGCGGCGTTTGTGTCTCAACCCGGCCCATGAAATCCATAAACGCGCGCACCATCGCTGGCTCATGCTCGGCCCAGGCCGAGAACGGCAGCACCGGCACATCCTGATCGGTGATCGGCAGTTCAAACAATTCGCTGCCTGGAATCAATTTGGCCGCTGCCAGCCCATTGGCCGAAGCATGGGTGTTGTCGTTGCCCGGCACGATGATGACTGGCACCTTGATCGAGGCCAACTGCGCATTGGTCAGGCCCATCACCGGCGCACGCGGGCCAGTCAAGAAAATATCGAGCCAATGCTGCATCACGCGAATATATTCTTTCGGGTCCATCTGCATCAGGTAATCGCGGTTGGCCGGATTGGCCGCAATGCGCTCCTGGTATTGCTCGGTGGCGCACACCGCAGCCATGCCGCCCTCTTGCGCCGCCTGGATGAACTGGCCGTAATACATATTGGGCAAGCGCCCGGCCGCAAACGTGCCGCCAGTGATGCGCGCCAATATCAGCGCGCGCACCGCCTGCGGGTGGCGCAGATACACCAGCATCGACATGCGCGCGCCACTGGAGGTGCCGCCAACAAAGGCTGGCAGCGCATTCATTTGCCCGAGCAGAGTGACCAGATCATCAGCCCAGATTTCTTCTTCGCCTTCGTTGCCGGCAATCACCACATCTGAGGCGCCGGTGTTGCGGCGGTCGTGCAGCAGCACGCGGCAGCCGGCGGCAGCCAGCTTTTGCGCCAGCGGCACAAACTCGGCATAGCCGCGCCGGCCGCCGGTGACAAACGCGAACCACGGCCCGCTGTCGCCGAAAATTTCGTAATGGATGTTGACGCCGCGAACGGTGGCGATGGGCATGCTGATCTCTCCTCTTTGTATGGTCGCCGGGGGGGGACGACAGGTATGCCGGGCGCGCACGGCACACCGTGCGTGCGTCCGGGGCCATACGTGTGTACCGGCAAAGCCAAGGGTGTGTGCCGACAAAGCCAAGGCAATTTATCACATGTTAAATTGCGGTTTGTCACTGCCGCCCCCCCACCAATCACGCATGTCCGACGATCGCCACAACCGCACCAACCTGCTCAAGACCATTCCCACCACGGTCTTGTTTGCCGACATTGTTGATTCAATCGACTTGTACGCGCGCATGGGCAACCAGGCTGCCAAAGAGCTGATCGACCAGTTCTTCAATGTGCTCGGCAGTCTGGTCACCGATCACCACGGCAATGTCGTCAAAAGCATCGGCGATGAATTGATGTGCTCTTTTTTCATGCCGCTGTCTGCCATCGCCGCAGCGCGCGACATGCAGCGGCTGGCCGAAGCACTGAACGGCACGCGACCGGAGCAAATCAAGCTGCGCATCGGATTTCATTCGGGAAATGTCATCAGCGCTGCCGGCGATTTATTCGGCGACACCGTCAACATCGCCTCGCGCGTTGCCAGCGTGGCGAGCGCCGGGCGCATTCTCACCTCTGGCCCCACACTGGCGCTGGTGTCCGCCTACGACGCCGGGCTGGTGCGTCCGTGGCGGCGCGAGTTGCTCAAAGGCCTGACCGAGCCAATTGATCTGATCGAAGTGCTGTGGTCGGACGGCGGGCTAGGCGGCAACCTGAGCAACACGTCGCTGGGTGACTACCAGCCGCCCACGTTTCATCAATTGATCCTGCGCATGCAAGAACAGCGTCACGTGATTGATGCCGCCCATCCGCTGCTCACCATCGGGCGGCACCCCGCCAATCACGCTGTCGTAGACGACGACGGCGCGTTCGTCTCCAGCCACCACGCCAAGATCGAATACCGCAGCGGCGTATTCGTCATCACCGACACCAGCCTCAACGGCACCTACATTTCACTCGGCGGCAGCGAATTCATCCGCATCAAGCTGCCGTTCACGCTAGAAGCCTCATGTCAGCTCATCATCGGCTATCCGCCGCAGCATCCAAAGCAGATCACCGGCGCGATTGAAGTGCTGTAAGGTGCCGCCGCAACAGGCGCGGCCCGGAAACCCTTGGTGGGAGCGCCTGCCGCGACGATGCGCCGTAGAATCGTTGACAGCAGCCACTCTTGTGGCAATGGCACATGGCTTTCATTGCAACTTGATCCCCGCCGCCGCAATCACTTTCTCCCAGCGTGCGCGGTCATCCGCAATCAAGGTGGCGAACTGCTCTGGCGTGTTGCCCACCAGGCGCGCACCAGTGGGTGCAAAGCGGTTTTGCATCTCGGCGTCTTTCAACCCGGCGGCTACCTCGTTGCGCAGGCGTTCAACTATCGCTGCTGGTGTTTTGGCCGGGGCGATCAGGCCAAACCAGCTCGATGCCTCAAACCCGGCCAGACCGGTTTCGTGGATCGTCGGCACATTGGGCAACTGCAGCATGCGCTCTTTGGCGGCAACGCCGAGCGCGCGCAGGCTGCCCGATTTGATGTGCGCCATGATGGTGGGCGGGTTGTCGAACAAGGCTTGGGTCTGCCCGGCCAAGGTTGATTGCACCGCTTCAGCCGCGCTCTTGTAAGGCACGTGCTGCAGCTTGACGCCCGCCGCATGCATGAACAACTCCATGCCCAGATGCCCAGTGGTGCCGTTGCCGGGCGAGCCGAAAAACAAACCGCCAAATGTGGATTTATTGAGGGCGATGAACTCTTTGACATCGCGCGCTGCCACATCGTTGCGCACCACCAGCACCATTGGCATATCGGCCACCACCGTCACCGGGGTGAACGCAGTGGCCGCGTCGAACGGCATCTTGGCGTAAAGAAACTGGTTGATGGTGAGAATGCCGGCCGACGACATGAGCAAGGTGTAGCCATCAGCTTCGGCGCGCGCGACTGCATCGGCACCGACATTGCCACCCGCGCCGGTGCGGTTTTCCACCACCACCGGCTGGCCGAGTGATTTGGCCAGGCGCTCGGCCACGCTGCGCGCGAGCACGTCAGCCAGACCGCCAGCGGCGAATGGGGCGATGATTTTGAGCGGACGGGCCGGCCAGGTTTGCGCGCATGCGGTGCTGGCAAACCCGCTCAATCCAAGCAGGCTGCAACATGTGATGCAGACAAGGCGTGCGAACCGATGCATCGGTGGTCTCCTTGATGGGTAACGTCGCCAGCAGTATAGGCGGCAGATTTAGCCGGGTCTGAGCAACGGGTGCTATTGCTCAAGGACGCGCGCCGCTG
>JANOYK010000801.1:0-1548 GCA_031428855.1 Burkholderiales bacterium
GGCCGAGCTCGCGCGCTATGACGATTTGCTGTCCAAGAAATTCGTGAGCCAGGGTGTGTACGACCAGAAGCTCAACGCGCACAAAGCGGCCGTCGCCAAACGTGACTCGGCCGCTGCGCAGTCGAGCGTGTCGGGCAATCAGGCCGGTGCGCGTGACGCGCGCGCTGGCTGCCGATGCACACGCGGTGACCACTTACGCGGGTGAGATCAAGGCCCGCTATGAAACCGACATGTCGTTCCGCGTCGGCGGCAAGATTCTCGCGCGTCTGGTAGACACCGGTGCGATGGTGAAGAAGGGCCAGGCGCTGGCGCGCCTCGATGCGCAAGACGCCAACCTCAACGCCGCCGCCGCGCGCGCCAATCTGGCCGCTGCCGACAGCGAGCTGGAATTTGCCAAGGCCGAGCTGGCGCGCTATGAAGACTTGCTGGCCAAAAAATTCGTTGCCCAAGGGGTTTACGATCAAAAGCTCAACGCCCACAAAGCGGCTGTCGCCAAGCGCGACTCGGCGGCGGCGCAGTCGAGCGTGTCGGGCAATCAGGCGGTCTACACGACGCTCACCGCCGACGCGGATGGCGTCGTAACCGCAGTGACTGCCGAGCCAGGCCAGGTGGTGGCCGCTGGGCAGGCGGTGGTGCGCATCGCGCGCCTCGGTGAAAAAGACGCGGTCATCAACGTGGCCGAGAACCAGCTCGCGGCAGTCAAAGCCAATCCGCGCGCGAAGATCGGCCTGTGGTCGAACCCGGACAAACTCTATGCCGGCACGGTGCGCGAGATCGCCGCTGCGGCTGACCCGGCCACGCGCACCTACACCGTGAAGGTGAAGATTGACGATGCGGATGAGGCCTTGCGCTGGGGGATGTCGGCGACGGTGGGCTTCGTTGCGGCGGTGCCCGATGCAGGAGCCAAGTCAGCACCAGCCTCAGTATCAACATCGGCATCAGCATCATCGTCATCATCGGCGCGCGCCATCGTTCTGCCGATGACGGCGCTCACGCAAACGGATGACAAGGCCGGTGCCAAGCCCGCTGTGTGGGTGGTCGGTAACAACAGCAAGGTCAAGCTCGTGCCGGTGAGTGTCGGCACCTACACCGAGCAGGGCGTGGTGATTCAATCAGGCCTCGCCGGTGGCGAGATGGTGGTGATCGCCGGCGTACACAAGCTGCAAGCCGGGCAGCAAGTCAAACCGCTCGCACCGGAAATGCCCGTGGTGCAAGCCGCCATGCCAGGCACCCTCGCGCAGGCAAAGAACTGATGTCCGCCCTGCGTGCGCACGCGGCAGTGGCCGCTTTTTTTAGCCTCCAAGACTGACCGCCAGTCAGCATCACGCTTCAACAATGGCCGATGGAAGCACTGACGACATGACCAATTTCAATCTCTCCGAATGGGCGCTCAAGCACCAGTCCTTTGTGCTGTTCTGCATTGTGGTGCTGGGCTTCATCGGCATTTTTTCCTACGGCAAGCTGGGGCAATCCGAAGACCCGCCCTTCACCTTCAAGGTGATGACGGTGCGTACCGGCTGGCCCGGGGCCACCGCGCGCGAGATCGAG
>JANOYK010000802.1:0-3098 GCA_031428855.1 Burkholderiales bacterium
ATAGACGCTGAACCGGATCTGTTCGTGCTCCGGTTTCTTGGCGCAGGTGGCCGCGCCGAGATGGGAACAACCGATCCGCTCAACCGTCTGCCGCATGCGCGCGGCGAGATATGGATTGCCAATCCGCCCGGCTTTGGCTTGAGCACCGGCCCTGTTTCGTTAATGCGCTATGCGGAGTCGGCGTTACGCGTGTTCGATGAGATGGCTGCCATTGCAGGCAGCCGCAAGGTGTGGGTCTACGGTCAGAGTTTCGGCACCGCCGCCGCGCTCCATGTCGCAGCCAATCGAAGGGTCGATTGGCTGGTGCTGCGCAATGTCACGCCGGTGAAGGAACTGATGGAGAGGCACGCGCCGTATCCACTGAAGTGGGTGGCGCGTGCGCTTGCCCGCACCGTGCAGGAAGAGTTGGACGTAAGCCGTAACGCAGCCAAATCAGAAAATCGCTGCTTTTTCCTGACTTCGCGCGATGACCGGCTCGCGCCGCTTGACGTTCAATGCGCGGTGCAGAAAAGCTATCGCGGCCCATCGGAAATGTGTCTGGTGGCCGGCGTGCATGACCAGCATGTGCTGGCCGTTGATGACGATCTGCGTTACCGGCACCACATCGAGCGCGCCTATGGCGAGGAAGAAAAGCAGCGCCAGTTGACGCCGGATTGAAGTTGCATCATCCGTGAAACTGGCTGCCACCAACGAATTCCGCCGGGTCAACCTATAAGAACCGCTCCCAGAGCCACTCTTGGAAAGGTGGCATTAGCAGAATTCCCGGCAGCCTCTGCGCGCAGACCGGTGCCGCAGAGCGAGTACACGCGCTGCTACACTCGCGGCCTTTCCTCGTCTTGCACTGCCGCACCTTGGCTCTTTCTTCACCCGATGTTCTCGCCGCGCGCCGCGCGCGCCTGCCGCGTATCGACTACCCGGAAGAGTTGCCGGTGTCGGGGCGGCGCGACGAGATTGCGGCTGCCCTTGAGGCGCATCAGGTCATCATCGTCTGTGGCGAGACCGGCTCGGGTAAGACGACGCAGTTGCCGAAGATTTGTCTGGAGGCCGGGCGCGGCATTGCTGGGCTGATCGGGCATACGCAGCCGCGCCGCATTGCTGCGCGCGCGACTGCGGCGCGGATTGCGCAGGAGTTGCGTACCGAGCTTGGCAGCGCGGTTGGCTACAAAATCCGTTTCACCGAGCGCGTCAGCCGTGATGCGTATATCAAGCTGATGACGGACGGCATTCTGCTGGCCGAGACGCAGGGCGATCCGCTGCTCTCAAGCTACGACACCATCATCATTGACGAAGCGCACGAACGCTCGCTCAATATTGATTTTCTGCTCGGCTATCTGCGCCAGTTGCTGCCGAAGCGGCCCGATCTCAAAATCATCATTACCTCGGCGACGATTGATGCGCAGCGTTTTGCAATGCACTTTGCGGCACCGGCTCGTACTCCTGGTGGCGTGCCTGCGCCCGCTCCCGTGATCGAAGTGTCGGGCCGTTTGTATCCAGTCGAAATGCGCTACCGCCCGTGGGGCAAGGCAGTGGACGAGAGTGGGGCCGAGGATGAAATTGACGCCGTGGTCGATGCGGTGGATCAAGCCATCATCGCCGGGCCGGGTGACATTCTAATTTTTTTGCCGGGCGAGCGCGAGATTCGGGAGGCCGCTGAGGCGTTGCGCAAACATCACTTTGCGCGGGGTGGCGGGGGTGGCGCAGGTGGCTTGGTGCGCGGCACCGGCCAGCTTCCCGACATTCTCCCCTTGTTCGCGCGCCTCTCGGTGGCCGAGCAAGAGCGCGTCTTCAAACCCTCCGGCAATCAGCGCCGCATCGTGCTTGCCACCAACGTGGCCGAGACCTCGCTCACCGTTCCCGGCATTCGCTTCGTGATCGACACCGGCCAGGCGCGCGTGAAGCGCTATAGCTACCGCAACAAGGTCGAGCAGTTGCAGGTCGAGAAAATCGCGCAGGCCTCGGCCAATCAGCGCGCCGGGCGCTGCGGGCGCGTCGCCAGCGGCATCTGCATTCGCCTCTATGGCGAAGACGATTACAACGCGCGGCCCAAATTCACCGATCCCGAAATCCTGCGCTCATCACTGGCGGGTGTGATCCTGCGCATGAAGTCGCTGCATCTGGGCGACATCGAGGCGTTTCCCTTCATCGAAGCGCCGCCGCCCAAAGCGATTGCCGATGGTTACCTGTTGTTGCAAGAGCTCGGCGCGCTGGACGACGACAACCAACTGACCAAGACCGGCGAAGAACTCGCGCGTCTGCCGCTCGACCCGCGCATTGGCCGCATGATTCTGGCCGCGCGCGATCAGCAGGCCTTGACCGAGGTGCTCATCATCGCCTCAGCCTTGTCGGTGCAAGACCCGCGCGACCGCCCGGCCGACAAAAAGGATGCAGCCGACCGCGCGCACGCCAAATTCCACGCCGATAAATCCGAGTTCATGATCTGGCTCAAACTGTGGGCGTTTTTCAACGAGAGCCAGGACGAACTCTCGAATCGCAAACTGCAGGGCGCGTGCCGCGAAAACTTCCTCTCATACTTGCGCATGCGCGAGTGGCGCGATATTTATTCGCAGTTGCATACCATCGTCGCCGAACACCAATGGCGCATGAATGACAAGCCCGCCACCTTCGAGCAGATTCACCGCGCGCTGTTGGCGGGGCTGCTCGGCAACATCGGCATGAAGAGCGAGACCGAGGCCTCGTTTACCGGCGCGCGCGGCATCAAATATTTTGCGCATCCCGGCTCGACGCTGGCCAAAAAAGCGGGCCGCTGGGTGATGGCTGCCGAGCTGGTCGATACCACGCGTCTGTACGCGCGCACCCTCGCCAACATCGAGCCGCTGTGGATCGAGCAAGTGGGCACGCATCTGCTCAAGACCTTGCACAGTGACCCGCACTGGGAAAAAGCCCGTGGCCAGACCGTGGCATTTGAGCGCGGCTCGCTGTACGGTTTGCCGGTCTACACCCAGCGCCGCGTCGATTACGCCGCCATCAATGCCAAGCACGCGCGTGAATTGTTCATCCGCGCGGCCTTAGTCGAAGGCGAGTGGGATACGCGCGCGCCGTTCTTTGTCCATAACCAGCGCCAGATGCGCGAGATCGAA
>JANOYK010000803.1:0-1812 GCA_031428855.1 Burkholderiales bacterium
ACACGCTCGATGACATCGCGCGCAACGAAATGCGCGAGCACCTGCTGCCGGATCAGCCGCAGCGCATGATCGGCGCGGCGGCGCAAATGCTGTCCGAGCTAACCCATTTCGCCGGCGTCGTGATGGTACCCAAGCGCCAGACCACGTTCCGCCACATCGAGTTTTTGAGCCTGTCGGAAAAGCGCATCCTTATCATCATCGTCACACCCGATGGCGACGTGCAAAACCGCGTGCTGGTGACGGAAAAAGGCTACTCGCAGTCACAACTGGTCGAGGCTGCCAACTTTATCAACGAGCATTACGCCGGGGTCGAGTTTGACCAGATTCGCGGACGGATTCACAACGAATTGAAATCGCTGCAGCAAGACATCGTCACCCTGACCCAGGCAGCGGTGGAAGCCGGCGGCCAGGCCCTGGCCGAGCAGCCGGAAACCTATGTGCTGTCGGGCGAAAAGAATCTGCTCGGCGTCGCCGACCTGTCGTCCAACATGGACAGTTTGCGCCGCCTGTTCGACATGTTCGAGCGCAAGACCTCGCTGCTGCAACTGCTCGAATCGTCGAGCCATGCCGAAGGCGTGCAGATTTTTATCGGCGGCGAATCGAAGCTGGTGCCGCTCGATGAAATGAGCGTAGTGACCGCGCCGTATGAAGTAAACGGCAAAATCGTCGGCACGCTCGGCGTGATCGGGCCGACGCGGATGGCGTATGAGCGGGTGATTCCGATTGTCGATATCACCGCCAAATTGTTGTCGAGTGCGTTGTCGCATCACAACTGAGAGCAGCCCGGATTGTCTGACGCGGGGCGCAGCCGAAGGCGCTCCACCATCGCCCGTTCGCGCCCAAGGGCGCTCCTGCAACAACTGCCAGCCATAGGTTTCCATGCCCCGCTTCGCTCCTGAACCGCCGCACACCCACGGCACCGCCTCCAAGACCGGCATCCTCCTCACCAATCTGGGCACGCCGGATGATGCCACCGCGCCTGCGGTGCGGCGCTACCTCAGGCAATTTCTATCCGACCCGCGCGTGATCGAAATTCCCAAGCCGGTGTGGTGGCTGATCCTCAACGGCATCATCCTCAACACCCGGCCCAAACAATCGGCCGCCAAGTACGCCAGCATCTGGACCAAGGACGGCTCGCCGCTCAAGGTACATAGCGCCAAGCAGGCGCTGCGGCTGCAAGGTTTTTTGCACAAAGCGGGCATGGGTGTTCCGGTCGAGCTGGGCATGCGGTACGCCAGCCCATCCATCGCAGCCGGCCTCGACAAACTCAAGGCGCAGGGCTGCGAGCACATTGTCGTCCTGCCGCTCTACCCGCAGTATGCCGCCAGCACCACTGCCAGCACGCACGATGCAGTAGCGGCGTGGGCGTCAAAAACCCGCAACCTGCCGGGCCTCACCTTCCTGCGCCACTTTCACGATCAGCCGCGTTACATTGCCGCGCTCGCCGCCTCGGTCAGAGAGCATTGGGTGCGCGAAGGCGGCAACCGGCCCGATGTGCTGCTGATGAGTTTTCACGGCCTGCCGCGCTACACGCTCGACCAAGGCGACCCGTATCACTGCGAATGCATCACCACCGGGCGCTTGCTGGCCGAAGCGCTTGGCCTCACCAAAGCGCAACACCGCATCACGTTTCAATCCCGCTTCGGCAAGGCTGAGTGGTTGAAACCCTACACCGCCGCCACACTGGAAGAACTGGGTGCGGCCAAGACCAAACGAGTGGATGTGATCTGCCCCGGCTTCCCGGCCGATTGCCTCGAGACGCTCGAAGAAATTGCCATGGAGGGGCGCGAGACGTTCAAGCACGCGGGCGGC
>JANOYK010000804.1:0-2601 GCA_031428855.1 Burkholderiales bacterium
GTCGTATTGCGCTTGCGCCCTCAGCCAGGTCTCCGCGCTGCCGCCAAGCCATTGCGCAAACCGGATCGCCATATTGGCACTGATGGCGGCGCGGCCGTTGATGACACGGGACAGCGCCGCTCGCGACACGCCGAGTTGAGCGGCTGCGCCGGTCACGCTCAATCTCAGATCGGGGAGCACATCTTCGCGCAGCACCAATCCGGGGTGGGGAGGACTAAACATCTTCATGGTCATTCCTTTCGGTGATAGTCATCATAGTCCACAGCTTGGCGCCTGCTCCGGAGAGCCGCGCGGATGGCGCGTCCTGGCGGCAATGCCGTCAGGAATGGCTCTGGGAGCGCGTCACAGGGCAGCTTACGTGATGGATGTGACAAGTGCGCGCCAATCGCCTGACGCACTGACGCCGCGTATGCGCCGTACCCGGACGGGTCAAACCCATCGAGGGTTATGCTGGCATCAATGACTACGCGGTCAGGCCCGGCCATCTCGAAGGACGCGGATGGACTGGGCCGCGTTCAGCTCGCCAGCGCGGCGTTTGCGGCGCGGAAACCGTTTATCAAATTCGGCGCTCATGGCGCGAAAGGCGTCAGAATCGCCGCGCGTATACACAACGCAGGTGCGCCCGCCAATTTCGACATGCTGAACTTTGAGTGGCGGTGCTGATTTTTTAGCCGCTGGCTTGCGCGCGGCTGCCTGCGGCTTCATCCGGCACCCACGCCGGATTGCCCATCGAGCAGCCAATCCATGGCCTGCACGACGCTGATGCCTTTTATCTCAGGCGCACGCACTGGCTGTTCCAGCGTGATGAGCAGGCAGCGCGCCTTGGGGTGTTCCAGCCGGGCCTCCTGCAGGGCACGCACCTCGCGCTCCCACGTCGCCGCATCATGGAGATCGGCACACACCAGAATCAAGGTTTGGCTGCGGTCATATCGGGTGGCCAGAAAATCGACTTCGTAGCCTGAGGCGGTGCGCACATACGCCACCTGCGCGCCGCGCCGAAGGCACTCATGCAGGACGATGGTTTCGAGGGCATGGCCGGTGTTGGGTTTGTCTGCGGCATCAAACAAGGCCATCAAACCGGTGTCCACCGGATAAATTTTGCGCGGGTTGACCTGACGGCGGCGTTCCGATTCGGCAGCGACGCTGATGCTGGTGACGAGGAAGGTGTCTTCCAGATGGGCCAGATATTCATGCAGGCGCTCTTTGCCGATGGCGACGCCGCGTGATTTGAGGTCGTTGAAAAATTTATTGATGGAGAAGCTGCCCGCCGTGTTGCCCAGCAGTTGCTGTACCAGCCAGCGCAGCACCTGCGGCTGGCTGACGTTGTGGCGCTCGACCACATCGCGCAACAACACCACGTCGACATAGGTTTTCAACAACTCGTTGCGCTCGCGTGCGTGGGCCGCGCCGGACAGGGCCTGCAGTTCGGGAAAGCCCCCGTAGGTCAGGTAGCGTTGCAGCATTTGATGCAGCGCCGAACGCTCTGCCTTGGTCAGGCGCAGACTGGGCTTGGCGGGCAACGCTGCGTGATGGCGCAGCATTTCGCGGAAGCTGAACGGCGTGACCACCGCCTCCATGGCACGGCCGCGCATGCTCGTTGCGATTTCGCGCGACAGCAGTTTGGCCGATGATCCGGACACGAACAGCTCGATGGTTTCTGAATCCAGAATGCGCCGCGCAAAGGTTTCCCAGCCGGTGACGAGCTGAATCTCGTCGAGCAGGAAGGTGGTCTTTTCGCGGTCGCGGCGCGCCGGGTAGAGCTTGTAATACTCCTCGATCACCAACTGCAAATCGAGCGCCGTCATGCCCGCGAGACGATCGTCCTCGAAGCTGAAATAGACCAGCGCTTCGCGCGGGGTGCCCGCCTTTACGCGTTCGCCCACGATGCGCCAGAGCAGGGAAGTTTTGCCGGCGCGGCGCATGCCGATCACGGCGATGGCTTTGTTGGGGACGACGGGCAACCAGACATCGCGCGCGGTGAGCTCGGGTACCGGCGCGGCGATGCTGTCCACAATTTTTTGGCGGATAGCGCTGCGGTAGCTGTCTTGAAGGCGGCTGACCATTTTGGTTTATGAGAAATATTGACTTATTAAAAGTACAATTTATATAAATATTGTACTTCATATAAGTACAACTATCTTATTCTGATTTGACGTGCCGACCTGTTTCATCAAACTGAGCGCGAAGGAATTGAGCACTCCTGAAACAGGTGCCAAGCGTGATTGAGCCGATGCCTGTGTTTGCGCCGGATCAGATAAAACCGTCAGTCCAGCAGCTCCACTATCGCTCGCAGTTTCGCCAGCGCCACTCGACAAGACTCGCATGTCATTTGCGTGAACCAGTCCAGATTCACGCCGCCGTCACCAGCAGCCTCAGCGCCGCTTCAATCGCATCATCGGCAATCTGGTCGAGTTCCGCAGCGGTGCGGTTCTGAATTGGGTGCGGCACATACACCACGGCCGGCTCGAAGCCGAGCGCCTGCGACTGCGCTGCTACCGCCTCGGTAAAGCCGGTGGTGACCACGGTCACACCGGGAATGCCGCGTGCGTCGAGGTTCATGAGGTCGTGCAAACTGCACGACGTGCATGACCCTCAGTCGGA
>JANOYK010000805.1:0-6682 GCA_031428855.1 Burkholderiales bacterium
CGTGCTGAAGGCGAAACTGTCGAGCGGCTTGGGATTTTTCTTGTCGCGCCCCATGGTCCAGGGGCCGGTCAGCGCCGGTTCGGCCTCGCCGTCCTTGAGCATCTCGACCGCCCAGCCGTCGTCGTCGATGTTTTTGATGACACGCGCAGTCCAGCCGTCGTCGCGCCACAGGCGTGGCTCCTGGGTAGGGGCGGCACTGGAGGCACCATCGGTTGCGGCAGCAATTTCTTCAGTCATACAGGCGCTTTCAAAGCAGGAATCTGAACACACAGAAAAACAAAAACCGCCCGAAGGCGGTTTTTGTTTGAGGCGTTAAGTAACCGGTGAAGCAGGTCAATCAGTCGCGGCTGCCGCCGATACCGGCGAAGGCCAGCAACACCTGGAACACGTTGTAAATGCTCATGTACAGGCCCAGCGTTGCCGAGATGTAGTTGGTCTCGCCGCCTTTGACGATGCGGTTCACGTCATACAGAATGAACAGCGAGAAGATCACCAGCACCATCACCAGCAGCGCCATCATCATGGCCGGCATCGGGAAAATGAACATGATGAGGCTGGCGGCAAAGGTAATCATCGCGCCGATGGCGAGGAACTTGCCCATGCCCGACAGATCACGCTTGATGACCGTGCCCAGCGCGGCCATGCCGAAGAAAATCAGCCCGGTGCCGCCGAAGGCCATGCCAACCAACTGTGCGCCGCCCTTGAGGCCGAGCACCATGCCGACCATGCGCGAGAGCATGATGCCCATGAAAAACGTGAACGCCATCAGCAACACGACGCCCAAACCGCTTTCCTTGTTTTTCTCGATGGCGTACATGAAGCCGAACGCGCCTGCGAGGAACACCACCAGACTGATGCCAGGGCTGGCCAGCATGGTTTGGTTAAGACCGCTGGCAATGCCGAACCAGGCTCCGATGACGGTCGGAATCATCGACAGCGCCAGCAGCATGTAGGTCTGGCGCATCACTTTGTTGGTGCGCGCGGCGACCGTGACTTGGCCCATTTCCAGCGGTGCAACGTTTTGCTCGTAAGACATATTGGTCTCCTTTACGGGGATCAGGGTTATTGAATCTGTGACAACCATTAGATTAGCATGGGCCGGTAAAGTTTCAAGTGGCGCGCAAGGATTTTTCAGGGTACGGGCCGGGCAAAATGGCGCAGTGAAACCGGGAAATTCCAGGCGTGTTGCGCGTAGAATCTCTGGCGCAAGCAAAGCCGGGCGATCCGGTGTTCCCACACAATAATCAGGAGACTCACCATGTTCCACTCTTTGGCACGCTTGGCGGCTGCGGTTGCCTGCGCCGGTGCTGCTGCGTTGCTCATCACCCCGGCACAGGCCCAAACCACGTATCCGTCCAAACCGATCCGCATCGTCGTGCCGTTTGCCCCCGGCGGCACTTCCGACATCCTGGCACGCTCGATCGGCCAGAAGCTGACCGAAGCCTGGGGCCAGTCCGTGATTGTGGAAAACCGCGCCGGGGCCAATGGCAATGTCGGGGCCGATTTTGTTGCCAAGGCACCCGCCGACGGCTACACCATGTTGTTGTCGGATGTCGGCGCGCTGTCGATCAACCCGAGCGTGTATCCGAACATGCCGTATGACCCGGTCAAAGATTTTGCGCCGGTCATCATGATTTCGTATTCGCCGCATGTGCTCGGCGTCCACCCGTCGGTGCCGGTCAATAACATCAAGGAGTTGATCGACTATGCCAAGGCCAATCCAGGCAAGATGAATTTCGCCAATTCCGGCACCGGCGGCGCACCGCATCTGGCCGCGATTGCGTTTGCCCAGCGCACTGGCATTCAGTGGACCTATATCCCTTACAAGGGCGGCTCGCAGGCGGTGGCCGACGTGGCCGGCGGGCAGGCCAATGTCATCATGAACGGCATGCTGGCGACTTACCCCACAGTGAAGTCGGGGCGCATCAGGGGCCTGGCGGTATCGAGCGCGCAGCGCGTCGCCTCCGCCCCCGAGTTGCCGACGATTGCGGAAGTGCTGCCCGGTTTTGAGACCGGCTCATATCAAGGCCTGCTCGCACCGGCCGGCACGCCGCGCGACATCGTGGTCAAGGTCAACGCCGAGATCACCAAAATTCTCGCCACCCAAGACATGCGCGACAAGCTTGCCGCCCAAGGCACTGAGGTGCGCAGCGGCACGCCCGAGTCGCTCGGCACCTTTATCAGCAGCGAGAAGACGCGCTGGGCCCAGGTCATCAAAGAGTCGGGTGCCAAATTCGACTAGACCGCGCCAGAGGCCAGACAGAACGCCTCCCGCCGGGGCCGCCGCAGCGGCAGACCGCCTACAGCGGCGCGACTGTTAATGGTTGTTAAATCCGGCTCAAAACGTGCTGGATTGACAGCAAATTCACATTTATTGACAATCACATTCCCCTACCCGTTCCATACTCTCGCGCACCGGGCAGCTTGGCAAAGCGGCCCGGCCTCTTGAATTCCATCTTGGGAATTCTTGCTCAGAACGGGAGTGACTATGAAGAGCATGCCTTGGTTACGCAGTGCGCTGGTGGCGGCGAGTTTTGCAGCAACCGCTCCGGCAGCGCTGGCGGCAACCATTACCGTCAACTACGCCGGTGCCGCCAATTTTGGCAGCGGTGCAGTCGGCTATCACAATGGCGCAATAGCACCCAATCCCAACTCGTCAACGTCGTTGGTGGCGGTCGGCATTGGCGGCATCAACTTTACGACGTCTAATCTGAACTATGACTTTTCTGCCACCGGCCGGTTCAATAGCTGGTGCGTCGACATTTACCACTGGCTCAATGGCGGCACGGTCAACTACAACGTCGGCACCGGCGGCGATCTTGCTGTAGCCTTGAGCGCGCTGCGCACCAACAGCGCTAGCCGCGTCGCTCAATTAGGCTATCTCGCCAATGAGGTCTACGGCAGTGTCGATACCAAGATTGAGTCTTCGGCGTTTCAACTGGCGGTATGGGCGATTGCCTACGGCACGGCCGATAGCAACGGGCGCTATCAGATCAATACGTCCAACACTGGTTTCCGGGTGGACAGCGCGACCATGAATTCGAGTTACGGCATCCTGGCAAATTCGTGGCTGACCAATCTGGGCACCGCAGCCGATACGGGCAACTACAAATTAACCTACCTCAACGACGGCACCGTCAACAACACCCAAGACCAGATTGTGTTTACTGCGGTGCCTGAGCCGGCCACGTTCGCCTTGCTGGCCGCCGGCATGTTCGGGCTGGGGTGGGGCAGAAAAAAAAGACTGTAGCCGGTAGTCCGCGCAGCCGAAAATGGCCCCAACAATGCCGTTCAGCGAAGTGCTGAACGGGATTGTTGTTTCTGTGGCTTGCCGGCAGCAGGCGGAGTGAGACCGAAGCAGTAAACACCGCGTGTCAGCGGGTGCCTCCACCACTATTCCGGTGCCGTATGGATACAAGCTACACGCATACAATCACGGCTGTCAAAAAACCGCTGAAGGAAACCCACCATGCGCCTGCGCACTCGCACACTGCTCACCAGTTTTTTCGCCGCCGCCGGTCTGATGGCTCTGGCGGCCGCTCCGGCCCTGGCACAGTTCCCCTCTAAACCGATCAAAATGATCGTGCCATTTCCGGCCGGCAGCGCCACTGACGTTGCCGCGCGCGTGATCGGCCAGTCGGTCTCCAACGCCATCGGCCAGCCGGTGCTGATCGACAACAAGGCCGGCGCCGACGGCGCGATTGGCGGGACCGAAGTGATGCACGCAGCGCCCGACGGCTACACGCTGCTGTTCGCCACCAACAGCCCGATGTCAGCGGTGCCAGCGCTGCGCAAAAATCCGCCTTACGACCCGGTCACCGATTTCACGCCCGTGACGGATGTTGGCCGCTACACGTTTTTCCTGTACGCCAACGCGAGTCAACCGTTCAAGAGCGTGGCCGAAATGATCGCGCACGCCAAAGCCAATCCAGGCAAGCTCAATTACGCCACCGGCAACGCCACCGGTATCGTCTCGTTTGCGCAGATCGGCGCGCTGGCCGGTATTGATATCGCGCATATTCCCTACAAGGGCGAGCCGGCCGGCATCACCGATCTGGTGGCAAACCGGGTGCAGATGATGATCGCCACTCACACCACCGGCGGCCCGCACGTAAAGGAAGGCCGCTTGCGCGCGATTGCCACCACGCTGCCGCGCCGCAGCCCGGCGTTTCCCGATGTGCCGACCATGGCCGAAGCCGGTCTGCCGCAATTCGCCATCGTGTCGTGGGCCGGCTTGTTCGCGCCCGCCAAGACACCGAAGGAGGTGATCGAGCGCCTCAATCGCGAGTTTGTGGCGGCGATGAAACGTCCCGACGTGATGGCGGCGATGGACAAGCAGGCGTTTTTGCTGTCGCCCTCGACGCCCGAGCAACTCGGGGAGCATGTGAAGGCGCAGAAGGAAGCCTACGCGCGCATCCTGCGCGCAGCCGGGGTGCAGCCGGAATAGCGCGGTATTTTGGGGCGGCGGCTCAATCCGGCGTGATGTTGCCGGTGTCAATCACGCGCTTCCAGCGCACCCGCTCTGCTGCCAGAAAACTGGTCAATTCTGCGGGTGAAAGCCCCGATACCTCACCGCCGAGGGCTTGCACGCGCTGCTGCACATCGGGCAGCTTGAGCGCCTCGGCCACCGCGCTTTGAATTTTCTGCGCGATGGCAGGCGGTGTGCCGGGCGGAGCCATCACGGCAAACCACGCAGTCGCTTCAAAGCCGGGCAAGCCCGTTTCGGCAGCGGTGGGCACATCTGCGGCCACCGCGCTGCGGCGCGGACTCGCCATGCCGAGAAACTTGACCTTCTTGTCCTGGCGGAATTTGATGACGCCCGAGATGTTGCCGATGAACAGATCCACCCGGTTCGCCACCAGATCAATCAGTGCCGGGCCTTCGCCCTTGTACGGCACGTGCAGCAGTTCGACACCGGCCAGGTTGGCGAGCATCTGGCCCGACAGGTGCGAGGTCGAGCCATTGCCTTGCGAGGCGTAGGACACCTTGCCCGGATTGGCCTTGGCGTAAGCAATCAATTCCTTGACCGTGTTGGCGGGGAAATCGGTGCGTGCGGTGATGACGTTGGGAATGATGGCGAGCAAGGTGACCGGCACAAATTTGTGCGGATCGTAAGGCAGGGTCTTGAACAAACTTTGATTGATCGCGGGCGGGCCGGGTGGTGTCACCAGCAGGGTGTAACCGTCGCCGTCAGCGGTATAGGCGGCAGCCGCGCCGATGTTGCCGCCGGCGCCGGCGCGGTTGTCGATGGTGACGGGCTGGTTCCATTTTTCGTTGAGCTTTTGCCCGACGATGCGCGCCAGGATGTCAGCGGTGCCGCCGGCCGGAAAGTTGACGATGATTTTTACCGGCGATTTCGGGTACTCGGAGACCGCGTCGGCCAGGGCAGTTCCGGTGGCCACTGCTGCGAGGCCCGCCATAAACACCGAAGCCCCAATATGTTGAATACGTTTTGCCATCGACAGCGTTTTCATCGAATCACCTGGGTCATTACAATGGAGCAGGATGATACCGGCTCTGGCCACAATAAAAAGTTGAAATTGATGATGCGTCTGAAACCGTTGGTGCAAGCCGTTCTTATGAGTATTGCCGGAAATATGCGCGGGATGTGCTCTTGAGCGCCCACGAGTGGGCCACGCTCGCCGCGCTGGCGCTGATCGCTTTTGGCGGCTCGTTTATTTTTGGCATCACCGGCTTCGGCTCGGCCTTGTTGACGATTCCGCTGGCGACGCATCTGGTGTCGCTGCAATTTGCGCTTGCCTTGTTTGCGCTGCTTGACTGCACCAATGCCTGGCGCATCGGCTTGGCTGACCCCAAGAGCGCCGTTGCCGCAGAGTGGAAGCCGATTTTGCCGCTGGTAGTGGTGGGCACCACGATTGGCCTCACGCTGCTGGTCAATCTGCCGCGCGATGCAGCAATGGTGGCGTTGGGCGTCTTCGTGCTCGTCGTGGCGATTTCCAATCTCACGCAAGGCGACAAGGTTGGCCTGGTGAGCCGCCGCTGGGCCTATGTGGCAGGCATCGCAGGCGGGCTGTCGAGTTCGCTGTTTGGTGCTGGCGGGCCACCCTATGCGATCTATTTATCGCGGCGCGGCCTGACCAAAGAGCAATACCGCGCCACGCTTGGCATCTGCACCATCTTCAGCATCACGCTGCGGGTGTGCGCGTTCATCATCGCCGGTTTGCTGATGACGCTCAAGCCGTGGCTGTGGGCGCTGGCGTGTCTGCCCGCGTCAATGGCGGGGCTGTGGGTCGCATCGAAAGCGTTTGCGCGCTTCTCACGCGACACCCTGATCCGCGTGATCGGCATGCTGCTGGTGGTGAGCGGGGTATCGCTGATTTTGCGCGGGCTGGTGTGAGACTGCGCGCACCATGCAAGACTTGTAATTTTTCGCCGCCGCCTTGAGATTGAATCACCACGCAGCCCTCACGATTTCCGGTGACCGCTATGATGAGAATCTGTTTCACGCCACTGCTCATTGCAGTTTTCTCTGGTTTTCTCTCCGCCTGCTCAACCACCCCCATGATCTCTCCCGCCATCACCGCTTCCCTTGCTCCCACCGGCACCCTGCGTGCCGCCATCAATTACGGCAACGCCGTGCTGGCTGCGCGCAATGCGCAGACCGGCGAACTGTCCGGCACCACCGTCGATCTCGCGCGTGAACTGGCCAAGCGCCTCAACG
>JANOYK010000806.1:0-1582 GCA_031428855.1 Burkholderiales bacterium
GGCCTGCGACAGGATCATCTGGGTTTTGCCGAGCAGGTTGGCGAGCGGCGTGCGCAGCTCGTGCGCCAGGTCGGCGGAGAATTGCGAGAGCCGGGTTACGCCGTCGCCCAAGCGCTCGAGCATGGTGTTGAACGCCGCCGCCGGCTGTTGCAACTCTTGCGGCAATTGCTCCACTGCCACCCGCCGCGTCAAGTCGCTGGCGGTGACGGTGTCCACAATGTCGCGAAAGGCGCGCAGCGAGTGCAAACCGGTGCGCACGCCGAACCACGCGCTCAGCGCAATCAGCAGCAACGCGGCCGGCATCCAGAGCATGAGCGAGCCTGACATCGCGCGCAGCAGCGCGTCATCCGCATCGCGCGTCGTCGTCAGGTAGATCAGCACCCGCTCGCCATTGTGGGTGCGTCCTTCACCGGCGGCAGACAACAGCCGCCGGTGCGGTGTCAGTGTCCATGCCGTGATGACCGTATCTGCCGATGCGGCCGGCACGCGCGCCACTGAATCACGCGCCAGCGCCCCGAGCAGCGCCGCCGGGACGGTCTCGCCCGGCCGCATGATCGCCAGGTGCAGCTCGTCGTGCCCCAGCAGTAAATCGCGTAACCCGTGCGAGTCTGATGAAATCAGCGCCGCGCTGGGCTCTTCGCTCACCGCGTGGCGCACCAGTGTCATCTTGCCGGCCAACTCATGCCCGCTGCGCAGATCGAGCTGATGGCCGAGGGTCCAGTAGCCAAAGCCGGCTGCAGCGCAGATCAGGATCGCACAGGCGAGGCCGGTCAGCAGCGCCAGCCGCAGCGTCATCGACAGCGGTTTCACGCGCGCAGCTCCAGCACATAGCCGACGCCGCGGATGGTGTGGATCAATTTCGGCTCGAAGCCGTCATCAACCTTGATGCGCAGCCGCCGCACCGCCACCTCGACCACATTGGTGTCACTGTCGAAATTGATGTCCCACACCGACGAAGCGATCTGTGTGCGCGTCAGCACCTCACCGGTGCAGCGCATCAACAGTTGCAGCAAAGTGAATTCCTTCGCGGTCAGATTGATCCGGGCGCTGCCGCGAAAGGCGCGGTGGCGGCCCGGATCAAGCGTGAGGTCGGCCACCCGCAGCGCCTCTTGCGTGGGCGGGCGCACACCGCGCCGCAGCAGCGTGCGCACGCGCGCCAGCAACTCGGGAAACTGAAACGGCTTGACCAGATAATCGTCCGCGCCCAGGTCCAGCCCCTTGACCTTTTCGTCGAGCAGCCCGCGTGCCGTCAGCATCAGCACCGGCGTGGCCCCGCGCGCACGAATCGCCTGCAACACATCCCAGCCGCTCAAGCCCGGCAGGTTGACATCGAGCAGCACCAGATCGTATTCACCGGTTTCGGCCAGATGCCTGCCGTCGGTGCCGGTGCGCGCGACATCGGCCACGTAGCCGCTTTCGGTCAGGCCCTGGCGCAGGTAGTCCGCCGCCTTGGCTTCGTCTTCAACAATCAGGATGCGCATGGGTTGGGTGATCCGGTGAGTCTTGAGCGGGAAGTGTCTGTATGCGAATGCATTGCGGTGCCTGCCGGTGCTTGCAGGTGCTTGCAGGTACTTGCGAGTGC
>JANOYK010000807.1:0-1999 GCA_031428855.1 Burkholderiales bacterium
ATTCATGATGCGTTGGCCTTCCCGCCGACGTTCCATATGCAGCACCAATTGCAGCGCCGGCGCCGTACCGCCCGCCGGATCCGCCGCGACGCTGTTGTCATAGACACGCAGCGCGGCAAGCCTCTCCAGCAGCGCGATCAGATTGATGCGGCTGTGCCGGTAGCGGCGCCGGATGTCGGCTTCGGGAATGTCGTGCCCGCCGCCGGCAACCCGCGCCTTGACGCGCGCCAGATGCAACTCGGGGCTTGCCAGCCCCGCGTACCAGATGCGCACTTCGAACCCTGCATCGGATGCCTGCGCAAGCAGGCGCGGAATCGTGCTCGCGCCGAGCGTGGTTTCAAATGCAAAATCCTGCCGCGCGGCCATCGCCTGTTCGAGCAAATTGCGCCCCTGCTGCCACGCCGCCGCGTTCGCTTCCTGCTGCGTCATGGCGGGCCGGCGGCGGCGCAACGCGCGTGCGGCTTCATCCGGGTTGTAATAGTCGGCGCCCGCGGCGCGGATCATCGCACCGCCCAGGCTGCTCTTGCCGGCGCCGTTGACGCCGGCCAGCACGTTAATGCGCGGTGCCGCTGCGGGCATGCGCGTCAGCGCTTGGTTTGCGCGCGCTTAGGCGGCGTGCGCACGGCACGCCTGCCCCTTGAAAGCGGGCCCTTTGTGGCGGGCCCGGTTGCGCCGATACGCACACCGGCACGCGCCGCCTTGACGGCAGCCGCGCCGATTTGCGCAGGCGTGGCGTCAAACGCGGCGGCCAGGCCCCTGCGCGCCGCCGGCGTCTGCAGGCGCGCCAGCAAGCCGTCAAATTCGCCGCCGAGATCGTCCAGCGAGTCGCCCCGCGGCCGGGTCAGCGCGACGAACTCGTCATAGGACAGCAGCACCGCCTTGGGCGTGTCGTGCTTGGTGATGGCGACGGCGCCGCCGCGCTGCGTGCGCTCCATCACGGCGGCGAGCGCGTTCTTGAATTGCGTGGCCGGCACCGCCGGGATGTCGATCAAATCGCCGAAGCTGTTGCGGAACGTCAGGGCGGTCATCCAAAAGCTCCAAAATGGCTATTTAGGCCATTATAGTCTTTTTAGCCCGATTGATGCAGCCGTCACGACCCATCCCCCACCAGCGAAAATGGCGCCCAGAACATCGGATGGGCATACGAATACACCGGCTTGCCCGCGCTGTCTTTGGCTTCACCGGCATCGATCAAGTCAAGCATGGTGGCGCGCAAGGCATCGGCTTTGGATAGCGTCAACTGCGCCGCCTGCCGTTTGAAAATGCCGGTGGTGATCATTTTGGCCGACACGGTTTCAACCGGCCAGTTTGACGCCAGCAGGGCGCGCGTGCCGGCATAGAAAAACGCGCGGCCCAAACCCGACAGCGCTTCCGCCCCTTCGACCGAACCGCTCGCCGTGTTGCACGCCGACAGCACCACCCAATCGGCATCGAGCTTGAGGTTGAGAATTTCTTCGACCGTGAGCAGGCCATCGCCGTCAATGCCGGCCACATCGGGCGCAGTCAGTGCCAGGGCCGGCTGATCGAGGCCGTTTAGTTCGCCCGGCACCAGACCGTGGGTGGCGAACAGGATCACGCGCTTGCGGCGCCAATCACGCCCTTTGACTTCCTTTTCATTGGCACTGGCCTGCAACAGCACGTCCGAGCCAGCGCCAAAAATGGCGGCAATCTCGCGCACTTCATCGCTGGTGTCGGGCAGACGCTCCAGCCGCCCCAACTCGGCACTGTCGATCTGATCGAGCCGGCCCGCGCTGCGCAGCGCCACCTGCGCACCGCCACGCACCGTGACGCTCGCACCCCGCACGCTGACGCTGGTGCCGTCGGCGCTCAACGCCGTCATCTGGGCGCGGCTGAAAATCGGATCACCGATACCGGCAAAACCTGAGCCCGAGCCGGCAGCGGCGCGGGCCGGCAACGCACGCAATGTGACCAGTGCGTTGACCGACGGCACTTGGGTAATGGCATGGCGGCGCAGCAGCCACGGCACCTTGCGGTAATC
>JANOYK010000808.1:0-2065 GCA_031428855.1 Burkholderiales bacterium
CCTGCTGCTGCGCGAAGGCTTTCTCGATGCCTGCGCCACGCGCATGCAGCAGATCGCCATTGAGTTGCATGCCCAGGTGCCGGGCCTGATCGCGATTGTGGGCTTCCCCGAGAAGGCCGACATGCTGCGCTACAACGCTGCCGCCGTGTTGCAAGATGGCGTGGTGGCAGCGGTGTACCGCAAGCGCAACCTGCCCAACTACACCGTGTTTGACGAGCAGCGTTACTTCACACCGGGCGATGTGCCGGTGGTGATCGACGTCGACGGCATGCAGTTGGGGGTGCTGATCTGCGAAGACATCTGGGGCAATCTCGGCCCGCTCACCACCCGCCCTGAGCCATCGCTCGATCAACTCAAGGGCATGCTGGCCTCGCGCCCCGATGCGTGGGACGCCAAGGCGGCGAGCGCGGCCAAGGACGCCGGCGCGCAGGCACTGCTGGTGCTCAATGCCTCGCCCTATCACATGAAAAAATCAGCGACGCGCTACAGCGTGGTGCGCGAGCGGGTGCGCGAGACTGGCTTGCCGGTGATCTATTGCAACCTGGTGGGCGCGCAGGATGAACTGGTGTTCGATGGCGGCTCGTTTGCGATTGATGGGTTGGGGCGGGTGCAATTGCAAATGCCGCTGTTCGCAGAGGCGCATGAAACGGTCGTGTTGGAGGCTACCGCGCCGGAAGCCGCATCCATCAAGGGTTTCCGGGTCGATGCCGGGATGAATATCGAAGCCGAGGTGTATGCGGCGCTCAAGCTTGGCGTGGCCGACTACATTGGCAAGAACGGTTTTCCCGGTGCCATCATCGGCTTGTCGGGCGGGGTTGATTCGGCGCTCACGCTGGCGATTGCGGTCGATGCGATTGGGGCGGACAAGGTGCGCGCGGTGATGATGCCGTCGCAATACACCGCCGATATTTCGTGGATCGATTCGCGCGAGATGGTCAAACGCCTCGGCGTGCGTTATGACGAAATTGCGATCAAGCCGATGTTTGATACCTACCTCGCGGCGCTGGCGGACGAGTTCAAGGGCAAGCCGATTGACGCCACCGAAGAAAACATTCAGGCGCGCATCCGCGGCACGCTGCTGATGGCGCTGTCGAACAAGTTTGGCTCGATCGTGCTGACCACCGGCAACAAGAGCGAAATGGCGGTGGGTTACTGCACGCTGTATGGCGACATGGCGGGCGGCTTTGCGGTGATCAAGGATATTGCCAAGACGCTGGTGTACCGGCTCTGCGTCTGGCGTAACAAACTGGAGCAGCCCGGGCGTGAGGTGATCCCCGGGCGCATCATCACGCGCCCTCCCTCGGCCGAGTTGCGTCCGGATCAAAAAGACCAGGACAGCCTGCCCGAATACGCGGTGCTCGATGCGATTCTGGCCGCGTATGTGGAACAGGATCAAAGCCCGGCCGAGATCATCGCCGGCGGCATTCCAGCAGCGGCGGTGGAGCAGGTGGTGCGCCTGATCCGCATCAACGAATACAAGCGGCGGCAGTCGCCGGTAGGGGTGCGTGTGACGCACCGCGCCTTCGGGCGTGACTGGCGCTATCCCATCGTCAACAAGTTTCGTGAGTGAATTGATATACTGCGCAACAGACCGACTCGAGGAGATGCCATGAAAAAAATTGAAGCTGTATTGAAGCCGTTCAAGCTCGACGAAGTGCGCGAAGCCTTGTCTGAAGTAGGCATTACCGGCCTCACCGTGACCGAAGTCAAAGGTTTTGGCCGGCAGAAAGGCCACACCGAGCTGTATCGTGGTGCCGAATACGTGGTCGATTTTCTGCCCAAGGTGAAGGTCGAAGTGATCGTCGCCGACAAGGATGTGCAGCAGTGCATCGACGCCATCATCAAGGCGGCGCGCACCGGCAAGATTGGTGACGGCAAGATTTTCGTCAACACGGTCGAGCAGGTGGTGCGGATCCGCACCGGCGAGACCAACGAGGCGGCGGTGTAAGCGGTGTGCCCTGGTCAGGGTTGACTGGCGGCGGCGTCACCCCCGGTGTCAGTCGTAAAAAAGCCCCGCGTTGCGGGGCTTTTTTTTGGGCGGCAGCTTCGCAAACTTTGCCCAGTA
>JANOYK010000809.1:0-2991 GCA_031428855.1 Burkholderiales bacterium
CATGCCACCGGCAGCGACCCGGTCGCCGCCGGTTTCGCCGCGAGCCTGGCGAAACCCGGCGGCATGATCACCGGCCTCTCCAATATCGCTCTTGACATCGCCAGCAAACACACGGAGTTGTTGCTTGAGGCGGTACCCAAGGCCAGGCGTATCGGATTTCTGACCGATGCCACCACCATCAATCGGGTCAGGATGAGGCAAGCGGCGGAGCTCTCGGTCGCGCATTTCAAAATTGAAGCGCGCTTTGCCGAAGTGGCACACGCCGGCGAGATCGAAGCGGCGATTGCGCATCTGGCGAAAGAAGGCGCGCAGGCCCTGGTGGTGTTTGCGAGCCCCTTGTTCGGCAACGAGCGGCGCCGCATCGCGCAGCTCGCGCTGGCGCGGCGCTGGGCCATGATCGGCAGCTCGAGCGAATATGCCGAAGCCGGTGCCTTGCTCGGCTACGGCGCCAACCCCGCCAGCAACTACCGCCGCGCCGCCTATTACGTCGACCGCATCCTCAAAGGCGCGAAGCCGGGTGACATGCCGATCGAGCAGCCGATGACGTTTGAAATGGTGATCAACGGCAAGACCGCGAAAGCGCTCGGCATCAGGCTGCCGCAATCGTTGTTGATCCGGGCCGAGCGGGTGATTGAATGAATGCCCGAATGCAGACCCGCACAACTCTTCACCTGCACCCTGTCGGCAATCCGTGGGTGCCGTTGGACACCGCTGCCTCAGGACGTCAGCCAATTCTCGGCACGCAATCCTGGCACGCGCGCAAACTCGCGCAGATTGTTGGTCACCAGCATCGCGCCGAGGCTGATGGCGTGACTGGCGATCAGCATGTCGAGCGGGCCGATCAGTTTGCCGGCGGCGTGCAGCTTCGCACGCAGCACGCCGTACGCGTGTGCTGCGCCGGCCTCAAACGGCATCACCGTCAGCGCCGCGACCAGCCGGTCCAGCTTGGCCTGGGTCACGTCACGAATCAGGCTTTGCTCAACGCCGAACCGCAACTCGGCCAGGGTGATCGACGAAATGCAGGTCAGGCGCGGATCAGCGGCGTCGTAACGGTCCACCACGGTCTGATGCTGCGGGCGGCGGTTGAGCACATACACCAGCGTGTTGGTGTCGAGCATGAACTGCATCACTTAGCCCCAGTCGCGCGCGTCGCTGGTGGCGGGCTGGTTGCGCTCCAGACCCCAGCCCTGCGGGGTATCGGCCATCACGTCGCGCAGCACGTCGCCCAGCTTGGGGCGCTGCGGTTGCAGAAACGCCGTCAGCGCTTCGTGAATCAAGGCGGTGCGGGTCTTGCGCTGGCGCTTGCACTCTCGCTCCAGCACTCTGGAAATCTCGGGTTTCAAGCGCACGGAGATCGACATGGCGGACTCTCATTCTGAAGTGGGTAAGCAAGTGACCAAGTGTATGACAACTGTATCACAGCAGGCAGGAGCGGACTTCGCAGCGCATCTTGCCTCTTTCTCCGGCAGCGGCAAAACCCCTGGTGCAAGCGATTCTCCATACTTTTTTGGAGGGAAATTCCCATGAACCAGCGCCGCACGCTCCTCGCTGCCACAGCAGCACTCACGCTCGCCAGAGCCGGCGCAGTGTTCGCGCAACCCCTCGCGCCAAGCGCTTCACAGACCAAAGGCGGCGCACCGATCCTGATCGGCTGGCTCGCCACCGGCTCGCGCGAATCGAGAGGGCGTGACCTGGCGACGTTCAAGGAAGGCATGGCCGCACTTGGCTGGAAGGACGGCGTGCAGTATGTGGTCGACGACCGCTGGGCCAACGGCAACTACGACCGCCTGCTCCCGCTGGCAGAGGAACTGGCCGCGAAGCAGCCTGCCGTCATCGTGGCTGCGACGTTACAGCCGGTCGCCGCTGCGGTGAAGGCGGCGCCGCGCACGCCCATCGTGCATGCCTCCGGCGGCGACCCGGTCGCTGCCGGCTTCGCGGCGAGTCTGGCAAGGCCGGGCGGCATGGTCACCGGCATCAGCAACCTCGCGCTCGATATTGTCGGCAAACACACCGAGTTGTTGCTCGAAGCAGTGCCCAAGGTCAAGCGTGTGGGATATTTGAGCGACGCCAACAATGTCAATCGCGCGTTGCTGAGGCAAGCGGCGGAGCGCTCGGCAGTGCAACGCTCGGTCGAGGCGCGCTTCGCCGAGGTGTCACGTGCGGACGAGATCGAGGCGGCGCTGGCGCGCATGGCGAAAGACGGCGCGCAGGCCCTGGTGGTGTTTGCGAGCCCCTTGTTCACCAACGAGCGGCGGCGCATCGCGCAGCTCGCGCTGGCGCGGCGCTGGGCCATGATCGGCAGCGTGTACGGGTATGCCGAAGAAGGCGCCCTGCTCAGTTACGGCAGCAACCCGGATACCAATTTCCGCCGCGCTGCCTATTACGTCGACCGCATCCTCAAAGGCGCGAAGCCGGCCGATATGCCGATCGAGCAGCCGATGACGATTGATCTGGTGATCAACGGCAAGACCGCGAAAGCGCTCGGCATCAAGCTGCCGCAGTCATTGTTGATCCGGGCGGAGCGGGTGATTGAATGAGTAATTGCATGCATCATCGGCCTGACACCCTTGGTGCAAGCCATTCTTTATCATCCATCAGGAGGCAATTGATCAGGGACGCAATTCGGCCAGCAAATCCGGATGTTTGTCGAGCAGCCTGAACAGCAGCACGGTGGATTTATGAGGCTGCGTTTTGCCGCGCTCGTATTCACTGAAGGCATTGATGCCGCCGCCGAACATGCGCCCCGCCTCGGCCTGCTTCAATCCGAGTTTTTTCCGGATCGACCGCATCTCGGCGGCGCGGCGTGCCGTGACTTTTTCACGCAGCGCCGTCAATGCCGCGCTGTAGCGCCCGGCATCGCCAGACCCCTTGTCGAACTCGGTCTCGCCACACGCGGGGCAATGCCATCCACGCAATCCGCGCACGGTGGTGCGCAGGCCCTCGATGGTGGTGGTGACGTCGCGCATCCCATGCTTGAGCAGGGTGGCGTCG
>JANOYK010000810.1:0-4047 GCA_031428855.1 Burkholderiales bacterium
CATTCTCCAATCTGCGGCCAGCCTGCCAGTCACCCGGCTGCGCGCGGAACTAGCGCAGGAACGCCGCGCCTTGTTCGACGCCTTCCAGGGCGACCTGCGCACCAAGCGCTTGCTGCGCCAGCATTGTGTGCTGGTGGACCGTACTCTGATGCAGTTGTGGGCCGCCTGCGGCGCCGGCGATCAGGCGGCATTGATCGCGGTGGGCGGCTATGGCCGCGGAGAGCTGTATCCCTATTCCGATGTCGATATCCTGATTCTGGTGGCGCGCGACACCACGCCTGATCTGCGCCCAAAACTCGAAGCCTTGATCGGCCAGTTGTGGGACATCGGCCTCGATGTCGGCCACAGCATCCGCACGCTGGATGAGTGCTTCGAGACCGCCGCCGGCGACATCACGATTCAAACCAACCTGATCGAAGCGCGCCGCATTGCCGGCAGCACCAGCTTAGCGCACGATCTCGGCCTCGGCGTGCGCCGGCATCTGGACCCCAAAGCGTTTTACATCGCCAAGAAACTCGAACTCGAACAGCGCCACGCCAAGCACCAGGACACGCCTTACAGCCTCGAACCGAACTGCAAGGAGTCCCCCGGCGGCCTGCGCGACCTGCAAGTGATTTTGTGGATTGCCCGTGCCGCCGATCTGGGCATGAAGTGGAGTGACCTGGCGGCGCGCCAGATCATCACGCGCGAAGAAGCGCGCATGCTGGCCAGCCGCGAAGCGTTTTTGCAAACCCTGCGCGTGCGCCTGCATCTGATCGCCGGGCGGCGTGAAGACCGCCTGCTGTTTGACCACCAGACCGCGATGGCCGAGGCCTTCGGCTTCGCTGCCAAGGGGGCGAAGCGCGCCAGTGAACAGTTGATGCAGCGCTATTACGTCAATGCGCGCTGGATCATCCAGCTCAACACCATCCTGCTGCAAAACATCGCCGGCCAGCTGTTTCCCGGCGCGGTGTTTGAGGCGCGTGCCATCAACCAGCGTTTTCACTCCGAACGTGATTTGCTCGCAGTCAACGATGTGACCGTGTTTGACGAACATCCGCGCGCCCTGCTCGAATGTTTTTACCTGCTGCAGCAGCACCCGGAACTCAAAGGCATGACTGCGCAAACCCTGCGCGCGCTTTGGCGCGAGCGTGACCGCATCGACGCGGCGTTCCGGCAGGACCCGGACAACCGCCGCCTGTTTCTCAAAATTCTGCAAGCGCCGCGCGGCATCACGCACGAGCTGCGGCGCATGAACCAGTGGGGCATTCTGGGCCGCGTGATTCCCGCCTTCAAACGCATCATCGGCCAGATGCAGCACGACCTGTTTCATGTCTACACGGTCGATCAGCACATCTTGCAGGTGGTGCGCAATGTGCGGCGCTTCTCGATGCTCGAACACGCGCATGAATACCCGCTGTGCTCGCGCCTGATCGCCAATTTCGACCAGTTCTGGCTGCTCTATGTGGCGGCGCTGTTTCACGACATCGCCAAAGGGCGCGGCGGTGACCACAGCCAGTTGGGACGCAGCGACGCGCGCAAGTTTTGCCGCGAACATGGCCTCACGCGTGAGGACACCGCGCTGGTGGTGTTCCTGGTTGAGTATCACCTGACCATGTCGTCGGTGGCGCAAAAGCAGGACTTGTCCGACCCGGACACGATTGAACGTTTTGCCAAACTGGTCAAAACCGAACGCAACCTGATCGCGCTCTATCTGCTCACGGTGGCCGACATTCGCGGCACCAGCCCTAAAGTATGGAATGCCTGGAAAGGCAAGCTGCTCGAAGATTTGTTCCGCGCCACGCGCCGTGTGCTGCGCGGCGGCAAGGTCGATGTCAACGCCGACATGCAAAAAAAGCAGTCCGATGCACTCGACAATCTCAAACTCTACGGCTTGTCCGCCAGCGCCCACGAGGCCTTGTGGAACCAGCTCGACATCGCCTATTTCATGCGCCACGACGCCAAGGAAATCGCCTGGCAGACGCGCACCCTGCACTACCGCGCTGATGCCGCGCAGCCGGTGGTGCGCGCACGGCTCGCCTCGATTGGCGAGGGCTTGCAGGTGATGGTGTATGTCAAAGACCAGCCCGATTTGTTCGCACGCATTTGCGGCTTTTTTGAGCGCTCCGGCCTGTCGGTAGTCGACGCCAAGATTCACACCACGCGCCACGGTTATGCGCTTGACACATTTTTGGTGATGGAAGCGGCTGACGGCCAGCAGGAGCACGGCCTGCCCGAAGCGGTAGAGCGCAATCTGGCGGCGCTGCTCGCCGCGCAATCGCCCCTGCCCGCGCCGCAGACTGGGCGCTTGTCGCGCCAGGCGCGCCACTTTGCGATTGAGCCCTCAGTCACCCTGCGCCCGGACGAACGCGGCCAGCGCTACATTCTCACCGTCACCGCGGGCGACCGGCCGGGGCTGCTGTATCGCATCGCACGCGTGCTGGGCGAGCATCAGGTCAATTTGCAGACCGCCAAAATCACCACTCTGGGCGAGCGCGCCGAAGACGTGTTTCTGGTCGAGGGCCAGGGTTTGGGTGATGCCAAAAAAATGATCGCGGTCGAGACCGCGTTGATCGACGCGCTGCGCTCGTAGACCTGCGCTGACGAGCCTGCGCTGACGGGCCTGCACTGACGGACTTGCCCTGCCAGACCCACCCCGACAGACCCGCCCTGACAAACCAGCGACAGGCCTAGCCTGGCGGCTGCAGGCTCACACCTTCAAAAAGTGCTCGCGGTAATACTTTAGTTCTTCAATCGACTCGTAAATATCGGCCAGCGCTTCGTGCTTGCCGTGCTTGACCAGGCCCTTGGCCAATTCCGGCCGCCAGCGCTTGCACAATTCCTTGAGCGTGGATACGTCAAGGTTGCGGTAGTGAAACCAGTCTTCCAATGCCGGCATCGACTTGGCCATGAAGCGCCGGTCCTGGCAGACCGAATTGCCGCACATCGGCGATGCGCTCTTGGGCACATGCAGTTTGAGGAAATCGAGCATGCGCAATTCGACTGCGCGCACATCGAGGGTTGACGCCTTTACCTTGTCGATCAGGCCCGATTTGGCGTGGGTCGATTGATTCCATTTGTCCATGCCGCCGAGCACAGCGTCGGACTGATGCACCACCAGCACCGGCGCTTCGGCCACGGTGTTCAGATTGGAGTCGGTAATGACGAGCGCGACCTCGATGATGCAGTCGTTCTCGGGGGACAGGCCCGTCATTTCCATGTCAAGCCAGATCAGGTTGTTTTGGTCTTGGGCCATGTGCCGTTGTGCAGGATAATTGAGGTGTCTCGATTTTCGCATAGCCTATGTCTGCCACTCTGTTCAGTTACTGTTTTCTCGCCGCACTGGCGCTCATGCTGGCGCTCAAGGTCTGGCTTGCCCTGCGTCAGGCTGCCAGTGTCGCCGCGCATCGCGATGCCGTGCCAGCCGACTTTGCCGCCGCAGTCGATTTGACGGCGCATCGCAAGGCCGCCGATTACACCCGCGCCAAGCTCGGCTTCGGCTTGATCGAAACCGTGTTCGGCGCGGCGGTGCTGGTGGCGCTTAGCTTGGCCGGCGGCATTGATGCGGTGTTTGGCTGGGCTGGCAGCGTGACCGCCGGGTTTTCTTCCGCGCTCTGGCGCGAGGTGCTTGGCACCGGTGCCGTGTTCGCGTTGTTGTCCGCGCTCGACCTGCCGTTCGCGGCCTATCGCAGCTTCGTGATTGAAGCAAAATTTGGTTTTAACCAGATGACCTGGAAATTATTTGTCATCGACACGCTCAAGGGTGCATTGCTCGGCCTTGCCTTGGGCGGTGTGGTGCTGGGCGCGGCGGTATGGCTGATGACCTCGCTCGGCGCTTACTGGTGGCTGTGGGCCTGGTTCGCGTGGATGGGGTTCAATCTGCTGCTGCTGTGGCTGTTCCCCACGTATATCGCGCCGCTGTTCAATAAATTTGTGCCAATGCCCGATGGCTCGCTCAAGGCGCGCATCGAAGCCCTGCTGGCGCGCACCGGCTTTCGCTCGCAAGGCCTGTTTGTGATGGATGGCTCGACCCGCTCCAGCCACGGCAATGCCTACTTCTCCGGCCTG
>JANOYK010000811.1:0-1567 GCA_031428855.1 Burkholderiales bacterium
TGATACCCATCGATTCAAACAGACTGACGAGGTCTTCGGTGCAGACGTTGCCGGTGTAGCCGCCGCCGTATTTGACTTTGGCTGGGTGCCCGCCAACGCCGCCGAAGGCGCTGTCGAAAAAACTCACGCCGGCGTCATACGCGGCGACGTAGTTGGCGAGGCCTGTCCCGCGTGTGTCGTGGAAGTGCGCGACCGGTGTCACTTGCGGCACTTCGCGCGCGATGCGCTCGAACATGGCCTTTACCGAGTGCGGCGTGGCCATGCCGGTGGTGTCGCCAATCGCCACATGCAGCACGCCAATCTCTGCGAAGCGCGCAGCATCGGCCACCACCACCCCCGGATCCACCGCGCCCTCAAACGGGCAGCCAAACGCCACCGACACCGTGCCGATCACGCGAAAGCGCTTGCCGGTCATGGCCGCCACCTCACGGACGTTGTGCCACTGCTCGCTGCGGCTGCGGTTGAGATTTTTCTGGCTATGGGTCTCACTGGCCGACACCAGCATGCTGATCTCGTTGACACCAATGCCGTTTGACGCATCGAGCAGCGCGCGCTCGGCCGCGCGGAAATTGGCGCAGGTGGCTTTGTAGAACACGCCATCCTTGCGCGGCAACACCGCGAGCAAATCACTCGCGTCGGCGAACTGCGGCACCAGCTTGGGATTGGAATACGAGGTCGCCTCGATGCGCGTGAAACCGAGCGCCGCAAACCGCTCAATCAATGCACGCTTCACGTCAGTCGCAATAAAGTCTGGCTCGTGCTGCAAGCCATCGCGCGCAAAGCATTCACACAGGGTGACATCGGTCGTCATGATGGTGATCCCAATCCGAACTCACGCAACGCATGTTCGCGCAATTTGGTCTTTTGCACCTTGCCGCTGCCGGTCATGCCGATGGCTTCGAAGTCCGCAACCACCCGCAGGTAGCGCGGCACGCGGAAACTGGCGCAGCGCGATTTGCACCAGGCAATGAGTTCATCCTCCGCTGCATTCGTCCCCGACTTGAGCGTCACATAAGCGGCCGCCACTTCGCCCAGGCGCGCATCGGGCACGCCAATCACCTGCGCACTCGCCACCGCCGCATGCGCGAGCAACACTTCTTCGACCTCGGCCGGGGCGACGTTTTCGCCGCCGACGCGGAACACGTCTTTGAGGCGTCCCACCATCGAGAGCCGGCCGTCATCACCGAGCACGCCGAGGTCTCCGGTGCGCAGCCAGCCGTCGGGCGTGAATACCGTGGCGTTGGCCGCATCGTTCTTGTAATAGCCCTTCATCACGTTCCAGCCGCGCACCTGGATTTCGCCTTGCGCGTTGGCCGCGAGCGCGGCGTTGGTGGCCGGATCGGCAATGCGCACTTCGACGCCCTCGTGCGGCAGCGCCCTGCCGCCCACGCGAAACTCTTCGGGCTCATCGTGATAGCTGAACACCACGTTGGGCGACGCTTCCGACAAACCGTAGGCGATGCACACCGCCTTCATGCCCATCACGTCGATGATCTTGCGCATGGTCTGCGGGCCAGCCGCCGACCAGCCGCCGCGCAGATGCAGTTTGGACGCATCGAAATCGGCG
>JANOYK010000812.1:0-2447 GCA_031428855.1 Burkholderiales bacterium
TTCGAGCCAGGGCTGCAGCTTGCCGCTTTTTTGCACCTGCTCTTGCAGGTTTTTCAGCGCCGCGATATTGGCTTCGAGCGTGTGTGATTCGCGCGTTTGCGCCTGCAGGCTGGCGCTGCCAGCGTCACGCTCGGCCACGGTCGCGGGCAACGCGGTTTCGAGCGCAGCGAGTGCGGCTTCGCGCGTTTGCAACTCTTCGCTGCGCCGCGCCAGCTCTTCGCGCTTGCGGCCAATCGATTCCTCGTCGGGGCGGTTAAGCGCGTTTTTCTCCTGCTGCAAACGCTCCTTGCGCCCGCCCAGGGTTTCAAGCGCGCGCTGGGCATTGCCCTGGTGCGCGCCTTCCACCTGCAACTGCTGCTCGGCCTGCATCACCTCGGCGCGCGCTGCGGTCAACGCTTGCTGTGCGTTGCGCGCGGCAGTCTCCGCCTCAGGCAGGCGTTCCTCCCGCTCGGCACTCTGCATCGCGGTCTCTTCCACCTGCGCCGCCGCCTGCTCTGACTCCATCTGCCAATGGGTAGTGTCAGCCGCGTTCTGCTCCGCTTGCTGCTTCCACGTCTGTTCTTGCGCCGTCAGTTGGGTCAACTGGTTCGCCAAGCGCGTGCGCGCATCGACGATCGATTTGATTTCGGCTTCGAGCCGCGTGACCTCGGCGCTGGCGCTGTACAACTCACCCTGCGCGCCGTGCAGGCGGTCGCCCGCCGCATAGTGGGCCGCGCGCATGGTTTCCAGTGTGGTCTCGAAATTGCGCAGCGACGCGGTCTCGCTCTCCAGATCATTGGTGACGCGCGCAATCTCGCGCGCAAATTTTTCCTGCTCGGCCGCCGCCTCATTGCGTTTGAGCATCCACAGCAGGTTCTGCTTCTCGCTCTGCTCAGCAGTGAAATCACGGAACTGCTGCGCCACTGCCGCCTGCACTTCGAGCTTGGCGAGGTTGACATCGAGTTCGCGCAGGATGTCTTCCACCCGCAGCAGGTTGTCACGCGCGCTCGACAAACGGCTCTCGGTTTCCTTGCGGCGCTCTTTGTATTTCGAAATGCCGGCCGCTTCTTCGAGGAAGATGCGCAGGTCTTCCGGCTTGGCTTCGATCACGCGCGAAATCATGCCCTGCTCGATGATCGCGTAAGCGCGCGGCCCCAGACCGGTGCCGAGGAAAATATCCTGAATGTCGCGCCGCCGCACCAACTGGTTGTTGATGAAATAGGACGATTCGCCCTGGCGCGTGAGCACCCGCTTGACTGCAATCTCGGCGTATAGGCCCCACTGCCCGGCCGCGGCTTTGCCTTCCGAGTTGTCGAACGTCAACTCGACGCTGGCGCGCGCCACCGGCTTGCGTTGGGCCGAGCCGTTGAAGATCACGTCCTGCATCGATTCGCCGCGCAGGGCCGAGGCCTTGGACTCGCCCAGCACCCAGCGCACCGCGTCGATGATGTTCGATTTGCCGCAACCGTTGGGGCCGACAATGCCGACCAGCTGGCCTGGCACAGACAGACCGGTCGGGTCCACAAACGACTTGAACCCGGCGAGTTTTAGGGAGGTGAGACGCACTATTGATCCGGTAATTGTGGCGGCGTCGAGGCACGGAAAACCCGCCTCGGGCGTTCGAATTTGGCCTGAAATTTTTTACTCTATGGCAGGCATCATTTTATCATTCACGTCAGCCGACGAAAATGATGGACTTGGATTGTATGCGCGAAAAAGCCGCTCATGAACGCGCCGCTCATGAACGCACAATTGACAGCATACTTGCGCAGCGGCATGACATTCAGATCCCCATCTGTGCGTGAAATGCAGCGCGCTGAGGTCAAAGCGTTTGCTGCATGGGTACTGGTCGAAGCCAAGCGCGACTGAGCCGCCCTAGCCAACATTGATGCCCGCATCTGGCCCTATGCCAAAGAACCGCACACACCAACGGTTTGCGGGCGTTATCCTGGTGCTGATGCAGCCGATGTTGCGCAGCAAAATCGATAAAAAATGCACTGTCGATTGACGTACCCGCGCCAGCCTCGTATGCTCGCAGGTGCAGCACTCTGATTTCACCAATTCAAATTCACCAGGCAACTACGTTACCCGCCGGCCCATGTTGACCCTTGCAGAGCAGCAACTGCAGAGTTCAGATGCCGGTGCCGACGCGGCAGCACCCCAACCAAAGGAGAAGCACCATGACTGTTTCCGTCAATCTGACGGTCAACGGCAAGGCGGAGTCGGCGTCAGTCGATTCGCGCACGCTGTTGGTTCAATTGTTGCGCGACGAGCTGCAACTGACCGGCACCCATGTGGGGTGCGATACCGCGCAATGCGGCGCCTGTACCGTGCATATCAACGGCCGCGCCGTTAAATCCTGTTCGATCCTGGCAGTGCAGGCCAATGGCGCTGCCGTCACCACGATTGAGGGCCTGGCCCCCGGTAAAGACGGCAAGATGCACCCGATGCAAGAGGCGTTTCGCGAC
>JANOYK010000813.1:0-11209 GCA_031428855.1 Burkholderiales bacterium
CATGCATGTCATGCAGACCCGCTCCCACAGCCACTCTCCAACCACCCACCCGATCCAATTTCTCGTTCACCGCCCCGCCCGATACGCCCCCAGCCCGCTCCAGAGCCCCCGCGCACCGCCGCTCACAATCCACTGCCCAGATAACTTTCGGCCATTGCAAAATCAACCGGATAAGTCACTTTGATATTGCGCGCATCACCGCGCACCAGTTTTGGCCGCAGCCCGGCGCGCTCGATGGCACCGGCCTCATCGGTTACATCCGGGCATCGTTCGAGTGCATCGCGCAGCACACCGTAACGGAACATTTGCGGGGTCTGCGCGAGCCATAGGCCTTCGCGTGAAATGGTTTCGGCGACCCGGCCCTCGCTGTTTGCGCGCTTGACGGTGTCTGGCACCGGCAGTGCCAGCAGTCCGCCCACTGCGTCATCCTTCAACGCAGCAATCAAGCCTTCGATCATGGCGGGGGTGATGCAGGGGCGTGCGGCGTCGTGTACCAGTATCCAGTCTGCGGCATCCGCCCCGATCGCCTTGAGGCCGTTCAACACGCTCTGCGCGCGCGTGGGGCCGCCGCTGCGGTGAAACTGGACGTTCGATGGAAACCTGCTCCCACCAAGGGTTTCCGGCCAGTTGTCATGCGCGGCGAGGATGACATGGACGGCCTCGATTGACGCACACCTGGTGAACGCGGCAATCGTGTGCGTCAACATTGGCTGGCCGTTGATGGGTGCGTATTGTTTTGGCACACCGCTGCCGGCACGTTCGCCGATGCCGGCGGCGGGAATCAAGGCGAGAAAACGGGGTGACATCGGAGATGTTTCTGAGAGGGCAGAACGTATAATAACGGCTGATTTTCGCTATTGATTTCGCTCTGGTTTTGGCTGTTGAGTTCGCTCTGGTTTTGGCTGTTGAGTTCGCTGCGGATTTTGTGGTTGCGCCACGGCAAATTTCGTGGCGCACCGGTTGTACGCGCCACGAGACACCTCGCGGCGCGTTTTGCATTTGTGGTGTCTGTTTTTGCCGTTCGATGTGTTGACCTGACTTTGATTTTCCTGTGACTTTCCTCCATCCGCTGCTGCACCACCGCGCCAAAACCGGCGAGCGCCCGAGCTTTGCGCTGCCGCATGGCTCGGGCGATGCATTGCTGCTGGCGCGTCTGGCGCGGCAGCGCATTGACAACAAGCTGGGCATGCTCGCCATCGTCTGCGCTGATCCGCACGATGCCGAGCGTTTGAAGGATGAGATCAAGTGGTTCGCGCCGGCGCTGCGCGCGCATGTGCTGCCCGATTGGGAGACGCTGCCTTACGACGCGATTTCGCCGCATCAGGATTTGGTGTCGGAGCGGCTGGAGACGCTGTACCTGATTGCGCGCGGCGAGGTGGATGTGTTGCTCGTTGCAGCGGCGACGGCGCTGCAACGTTTGGCTCCGGCGCAATACATCATTGCGCGCACGTTTTTTGTGAAGGTGGGTGACAGGCTCGACGAGGCCGCGCTGCGCGCGCAGTTCAACCTGGCCGGCTACACCCACATGCAGCAGGTGGTCAGCCCGGGTGAGTGGACTGCGCGCGGCAGTTTGATTGACCTGTTTCCGATGGGCAGCGCGGTGCCTTACCGGATTGACTTGTTCGGTGCCGACATCGAGTCGATCAAGACGTTTGATGTCGATACGCAGCGCTCGATTTATCCGGTGAAGGAAATCCGTTTGCTGCCGGGGCGCGAGTTTCCGCTCGATGAAGCAGCGCGCACCGCCTTTCGCGGGCGCTTTCGCGAGGTGTTTGAGGGTGATCCGTCGCGCTTTGCGATGTACAAGGACATGGCCAATGGCGTGGCGGCGGCTGGCATCGAGTATTACCTGCCGCTGTTTTTTGAGAATACCGAGACGCTGTTTGATTACCTGCCGTCGAGCGCGCTGTTGCTCACGCATGGGCGCGTCGATGAAGCGTTTGCGGCGTTTTGGAAAGAGCTGGACGAGCGTTACCAATTTTTGAAGAACGACACGATCCGCCCGCTGTTTGCGCCGGAAGCGATTTATCTCGATAGCCAGCCGTTTTTTACGGCGTCAGCGCAGTTTGCAGCGGCGGCGCTCAGAGGCACCGACAACACCGCGCCCGCGCTGCCGGTGGTCGCGGTCAACCGCCGCGCGGACGACCCGGTCGCCGCCCTGCGCCATTTCATCGATACGTTTGCCGGGCGTGTGCTGCTCGCTGCTGATTCGGCCGGGCGGCGCGAGACCATGCTTGAGTATTTGCGTGACGCCGGGGTGGACCCGGTGCCGTGCGAATCGTTTGACGATTTTGTGACCAGCGCTGCGGCGCTGATGATTACCGCGCAGCCGCTGGCGCGCGGTGTGATGGATGCGCAGGCTGTGTCGCCCACCCAGCCCACCCAGCCCGCACAGCCATTCGCGATCATCACCGAAGCCGAGTTGTACGCCGAGACAGCGCGCGCGCGCACCCGCCGCGAGAAAAAGCGCGAGACCAATGTCGACGGCATGCTCAAGGATTTGTCCGAGCTAAAGGTCGGCGATCCTGTCGTGCATGCGCAGCACGGCATTGGCCGTTACCTCGGGCTGGTCAACCTGGACCTCGGCGATGGCGTCACCGAGTTTTTGCATTTGCAATACGCCGACGCGGCCAAGCTCTATGTGCCGGTGGCGGCGCTGTCGGTCATCAGCCGCTACGCCGGCGCGGGCGAAGACCAAGCGCCACTGCACCGGCTCGGCAGCGGCCAGTGGGAAAAAGCCAAACGCCGCCCCGCCCTGCAAGTGCGCGACAGCGCTGCTGAATTGCTCAATCTCTACGCGCGCCGCGCCGCGCGCCAGGGCCATGCGTTCTCGTTCAATGAGCATGACTACGACGCCTTTGCCGACGGCTTCGGCTTTGAGGAAACCGGCGATCAGGCGGCAGCCATCCGCAATGTGATTGACGACATGCGCAGCGGCCGGCCGATGGACCGGCTGATTTGCGGCGATGTCGGCTTCGGAAAAACCGAAGTGGCCTTGCGCGCTGCGTTTGTTGCAGTAGCCGATGGCAAGCAGGTCGCCATCCTCGCGCCGACCACGCTGCTGGCCGAGCAGCATTTTCAAACTTTCAGCGACCGCTTTGCCCTGCTCGGCCATGAGTGGCCGGTGAAGATTGCCGAGTTGTCGCGCTTTCGCAGCGGCAAGGAAATCACGGCGTCGATGAAAGGCATTACCGACGGCAGCATCGACATTGTGATCGGCACCCACAAGCTGCTCTCGAAGGACACCAAATTCGCGCGGCTTGGGCTGGTCATCATCGACGAGGAACACCGCTTCGGCGTGCGCCAGAAGGAAGCGCTCAAAGCAATGCGCGCTGAGGTTGATGTGTTGACGCTCACCGCCACGCCAATTCCGCGCACGCTGGCGATGAGCCTGGAAGGCTTGCGCGATTTTTCGATCATCGCCACTGCGCCGCAGAAACGCCTCGCGATCAAAACCTTTGTGCGGCGCGAGGGCGACTCGATTATCAGAGAAGCGGTGCTGCGCGAATTGAAGCGCGGCGGGCAGGTGTATTTTCTGTACAACGAAGTTGAGACGATCCAGAACCAGTACGACCACCTCACACGTCTGCTGCCAGAGGCGCGCATTGAGATTGCCCACGGCCAGATGCCGGAACGCGATCTGGAACGGGTGATGCGCTCGTTCTACCAGCAGCGCTTTAACCTGCTGCTGTGTACCACCATCATCGAGACCGGCATTGACGTGCCCTCGTCGAACACGATTCTGATTCACCGCGCCGACAAGTTTGGCCTGGCGCAATTGCATCAACTGCGCGGGCGGGTCGGGCGCTCGCACCATCAGGCTTACGCTTACCTGCTGGTCAATCACGAAGAAGGTCTTTCCGCCAGCGCCAAAAAACGTCTCGATGCGATCCAGAACATGGAAGAACTGGGCAGCGGCTTTTATCTCGCCATGCACGACCTCGAAATTCGCGGTGCCGGTGAAGTGCTGGGCGAATCGCAATCGGGCGAGATGCAGGAGATCGGTTTTGCGCTCTACACCGAGATGCTGGTGCATGCAGTGGCCTGCCTCAAGGTGGGCAAAGAGCCGGACCTCGAAGCGCCGCTTGGTGTGACCACCGAGATCAATCTGCACGCGCCCGCCCTGCTGCCGGATGACTACTGCGGCGACATTCATGAGCGCCTGACGCTCTACAAGCGCCTCGCCACTTGCACCACGCGCGCGCAGCTTGATGAGCACATGGAAGAGTTGATCGACCGCTTTGGCAAACTGCCGGAGCCGGCGCAGACGCTGATCGAAACGCACCGCCTGCGGATTGATGGCGCGGCGATGGACGTGGCGCGGATTGACGCCAGCCCCGACAGCATCCTGATCCAGTTCAAGCCCGGCGCGCCGATTGATGCGGCCAAGGTCATCAAACTGATCCAGAAGGACCGGCGCTACACCTTGTCGGGGCAAGACCGGCTGCGCATGGCGCACAAAACCCAGAGTGCGCCCGAGCGTGCGCAAGCCGCTAGAATCGCGCTTCAATTGATAGCCTGATGCATAGCCTGATTGCTTGATTGATAGCCTGATTGATAGCCTGATGTTGCGCATCCCCCTTCATGTTTCGCAGGCCTTGGCGTTGCTGGCGCTGCTGTTGAGCGCGCCCGCCTTCGCCAGCCCCGGCTCTGACGCCTATCACGCGGGCGATTACCGGCGCGCCTTCACGCTGTTTGAACCACAGGCCAAACGCGGTTTCGCCGAGGCGCAGGTTTTTCTCGGGCGCATGTATGAGAACGGACACGGCGTTGACGCCAGCCGCGAGCGTGCGCTGTGGTGGTACAGCCGCGCCGTCGCGCAAGGCAACATTGAAGCGCGCGCGGCGATCGAGGCGATCGGCGGTGTGCCGTTGGCCACCGGCCCGAAACCCTTGACTGGAGCGGCTCTTGTCCCGATGGCCAGCCCAAACGCCGGCCAGCCCGCCGGAAATCCTTCGGGCAAACCGCCTCCAATACAAAGCGATGACGAGCGCCTCATCGCCATGCTCGACGGCCGCCTGCCCTACGACCGCACACGCGCGCCGCAACTGGCCGAGGCGCTCAAGCGCCGCGCCGAAACCGGCCACGCCAACAGCGCTGCTGCACTCGGCCTGTACTTTGAATCGCCGCTGCCGGCCGCCAGCCACCCCGATGTCATCAGCGCCGCGCGCTGGTATGCGCGCGCTGCCGAGCTCGGGCACCCGCTTGCCGCCAACCATCTTGGCGCGCTCTACTTCGAGGGGCGCGGCGTGCTGCGCGATTTTGAACAGGCGGCGCGCCTGTACCGCGTCAGCGCCGAGGGCGGCTATGCGATCGGCCAATACAACCTCGCCCTGATGCTCGGCCAAGGCCGCGGCACCGCGCCCGATGTGCCGCAAATGCTCGACTGGCTCAAAAAATCGGCGGCGCAGCGCTACCCGCGCGCGCAAGCCCAATTGGCGCGCCTGTATCTCGAAGGTGTCGCCGTTGAAAAAGATGCGATCGAGGCCGGCCGCCTGTTTCTCGCCGCAGCCCAGGCCGGCAACACGGTGGCGCAGTATTGGTACGGCCAGATGATTACGGCCGGCAACGGCGTCACCCGCGATCTCGCCATCGGTGCTGAGTGGATCATCAAGGCAGCCGATGCCGGCATGCCGCTGGCGCAGCAAGAGGCGGCAGCGATTTACGAACTCGGCCTTGGGCGCGCTGCCGACAACGCGCGCGCGGCCAGCTATTACCGCAAAGCCGGTGAAGCCGGTGTCAAGGAAGCTGCCGCGCGCCTCTCCAACGCCTATGCCAATGGTGAGCTCGGCCTGCCGCAACACACCGGCGAGGCCGCACTCTGGGCGGCGCGCGCCAGATAAGCCTTTAAGCCATGTCACGTATCGTCATTCAGGGCCGCTGGCTCACTCTTGCATTGGTGCAAGACATGGCGCGCCTCGCCGGGGCTGCGCGCGCCGTGCCGCGCGGCACTGATACTGCCACTCGCACATGGTGGTGTGAACAGATGCCGGCCCCGCCCAACGCGGCCATGCGCGCACGCATGCGCGCCGCCGCCGGTGCGGCGCATGCCGATGTCAATTTCATCGATCACCCGAAAGCGTTGAGCCATTTCCGCCTCGCCGTGTTCGACATGGATTCAACCCTCATCACGATTGAATGCATCGACGAAATCGCTGACATGCTGGGGATCAAACCGCAGGTGGCCGCCATCACCGAAGCGGCGATGCGCGGCGAGATTGCCTACCCCGAGAGCCTGCGCCAGCGCGTCGCCTTGCTCAACGGCCTCGACGTGGCTGCGCTGGAGCGGGTGTACACCGAACGATTGCGTTTGTCGCCGGGGGCAGAGCCGCTGCTCGCTGCGTTTAAAGCTGCCGGCCTCAAAATATTGCTGGTCTCAGGCGGCTTTACTTTTTTCACCGATAAACTCAAGGCGCGTCTCGGTCTTGATTTCACGCACGCCAACAGGCTCGGCATCGACGCTGGCAAGCTCAACGGCACTGTCACCGGCCTCATCGTTGACGCCGATGAAAAAGCGCGCATGCTGATCGAGACTTGCCAGCGGATTGGCTGCGCCCCGGAGCAAACCATCGCTTTTGGTGACGGCGCGAATGATCTCAACATGATGGCCGTAGCCGGCCTGTCAGTCGCGTATCGCGCCAAACCGGTGGTGTACGCGCAGGCGATGACGGCGCTCAATCACAACCGCCTCGACGCGGCATTGCAGTTCTTTGTATGAAGCTGCGCCAGCGCTGACACCACGGCCACCACAAACACCGCAGGCACCACAAACACCGCAAACACCGCAGGCACCGCAGGCACCGCAGGCACCATCCCTTTTCCCACCCTGACCCAGAAAGCCACCATGCAACGCCCCACCTTCACCGCTACCGCCGTCATCGACGCTCGCCGCAATGCTGAAAAAAACCAGATGGAGTTCAACCTGGTTGACGCCAAGGGCAACACCCAGAACCTGATTCTGGACAACGTGGCGGTCGGCCACGTGCTCGCCGCGATCATGCAAAAAACATCAAGCAGCGGCAAGACACCGGAGTTCTATTTCAACGAGTCGATTCCGCTGCACAGTCTGGTGACGTTCCGCGTTCCGGGCTATGCCGGTTTGCGCATGCACATCAGCCCAGACTCGGTGATCGATTTTGTGTTTGATGAGCCGTATGTCGCAAGGCTCAAAGACATGGTCGATAAATTCGCCGCAGCGCCCGCAATGCCGGCCGCAGCGGCCACCTAACGCGAAATAACCGGCACGGCACCCGCCCGCAAACCGTTGGTGGGAGCGGCCCTTATCCATCAAGGGCCTGCAACCCTTGGTGGCAGAGGCTCTTGGGCCTACGCTGCTTCGCGTTTGAGAAACGCCTGCATCGCCGCCACCAGCGCAGCGGGTTGCTCCAGCATCGGGCAATGGCCTGAGCCGGCAATCTCCTGATAGCGCGCACCGGGTATCGCCTGCGCCACTTGCTGCGCGAGTGCCGGTGGCGTAGTGAGGTCCAGCGCGCCGCACATCACCAGCGTGCGGTTGCGAATGGTTGCCAACGCTACGGTTAAATCCATCGCGGCCAATGCCAGGCAGGCGCGGCCGAAGCAGGCAGCATCGACTGCGCCGAGTTTGGCTTTGCGATCCGCGATCATCTGCGGATGCGCGGTCTGAAAATCAGGCGGAAACATGCGGCCAATCGCGGTGTCGAGCACCGCCGCCATGCCACCCTCATTGACCTTGACCGACATGCCGCGAAACGGCAGGCGCGCTGCTTCGGGAAACGCCGGCACGCAATCGGCCACGATCAAATCGCCGAATTGCGCGCCGTGATTGATCGCCAATTGCAAGGTCACAAAGGCACCGAAGCCGTTGCCGAATACCGCCGTAGTGGCCGGCAGCTTCAACCCGCTCATCACGCGCGCAAGGTGCTTTGCCTGGGCGCTGAGGTCATCGAGGACTACGGGTGTGGAAGCGCCAAAGCCGGGCAGATTGACGCAGGTGACGCGCCGGCCGTTTGACAAAGCCGGCAGCACCTGGCCGAACACGGTCAACTCGGTGAGCAGTGAATGCACCAGCAGCAAGTCTGGGCCGCTGCCGGTTTGGGTGAATTCGACGGTGAAGCCGTCAAGGGTGATGGTGGACATGGGATGAATGATTCCAGAGGATGTTGGAGTGGGTGACACCGGATCCGGCGCTGCTCAAAACACGCCGAGGTTGGTATGCAATATTTCCGGCTGCTGCTGCACATCCGCCGCCAGACCGTTGTAGACCACGCGGCCAGTATTGAGGATCACCACATCGTCGGCCACTTGCAGCGCGAGCGTGGTGTTCTGCTCGACCAGCAAAATCGAGAAGCCCTGGGCTTTGAGTTTTTTCAGCGTCTCGCCGACTTCATGCACGATCAGCGGCGCGAGGCCTTCAGATGGCTCGTCCATCAGCAGCACGTGCGGGTTCGACACCAGCGCGCGGCCAATCGCGAGCATTTGCTGCTCACCGCCGGAGAGCGAGCCGGCCGCCTGCTTTTGGCGCTCACCCAGACGCGGGAATGTCTCAAACACCGCTTCAAGCGTCCAGGTCTTGGCGATCGGCCGCACCGGCTTGCGTGCCGCAACAATCAAATTTTCATACACCGACAAGCTGGGAAAAATGCGCCGCCCTTGCGGCACCAGGCCGACACCACGGCGCGAAATCGTCTCGGGCGCGAGGCCGCTGATGCGCTCGCCATGCAGCAGTATTTCGCCCTTGCGCGGCTTGAGAAAGCCGATGATGGTGTTCATGCAGGTGGTTTTGCCCGCGCCATTGCGCCCGAGCAGCGCTAGCACGCGCCCCTGCTTGAGCGAGAACGAGACGTCGTGCAGCACGTGGCTGTCGCCATAGAGGGCATTGACGCTGCGCAGTGTCAGCGCCTCGCCGCCGCGGTTCACGTCATGCGCCAAGGTACACCTCGCGCGTGCGTGGATGCGCCACCACTTCGGCGCGAGTGCCTTCGACAATCACCTTGCCGTAATGCAGCAGCGTGATGCGCTCGGCAAAGGCTAACGCCGTGTCCATGTCGTGTTCAATCATGATGATGGTGATGTCACGCGGTATCGCCGCCAGCAGCGCCTGCACGGTCTGGCGCTCTTCCATCGACAGGCCGGCCAGCGGCTCGTCAAGCAGCAGCAGCTTGGGCGATTGCGCCAGAGCCATTGCAATTTCAACCCGGCGTTTTTCACCATACGAGACTTGCGCGAGCGGCCGCTCCGCGCTATCGGCGAGGCCGACGCCGGCCAGCACCGCACGCGCACGCGCATACAGATCACGCCGCGCCGCGAGCGGCGTGAAGGCATGCCAGCGCGCTGGGGTGCGCGCCAGCAGGCTCAGCACCACGTTGTGCGCCAGCGTGTCTTTAGGGAACAGCGTGATGATTTGAAACGTGCGCGCCAGGCCCAGTTGCGCGCGCTGGTCGGTGCGCAGGCGCACCACTTCTTCACCAAACAATTTGATCGACCCGGCATCGGCCGGCAGATCACCAGTGATGAGATTGAACAGCGTGGTCTTGCCCGCACCGTTCGGGCCGATGATGAGGCGGCGCTCGCCCGGTTCAATCGCCAGCGAGACATCGTTGGTGGCGGGCAGGCCGCCGAATGATTTGGCCAGACCGGTGACGTCGAGTGCCAGCGTCATGCGCGCGGCTCCTTGGGACGCTGCCCGGAGAACCGCTCCCAGAGCCGTTTTACGCCGGGCACCAGTCCATCAGGCATGAACAGCACGATCACCAGAAACACAAAACCCAACAGCATGGTCCAGCGCTCGACAAACGCCGACACGTAATTTTTGAGCAGCACCACAATCGCCGCACCAACAATCGGGCCAGCCAGCGTGCCTGATCCGCCCGCGATCACCATCAGCAATGTTTCGGCTGAATTGGTCAGCCCGAGCGCATGCGGGTGAATAAACTTGTGATACCAGACAAACAGCAGACCCGACACCGCCGCCCAGAAACCGGCTGTAATGAAGGTGACATAGCGCACCAGCCAGACGTTGTGGCCGAGCGCTGCCATGCGCCGCGGCTGGTCACGCGTGCCGCGCAGCACCGCGCCAAACGGCGAGTTGGCAAAGGCGATGATGCAAGCGAACGAGACCGCGAAAACAATCAGCGTGAACCAGTAGAACGCATGCGCGCCATCAAGGTTGATGCCGAACGGTGCCGGGCGCGTGAGGCCCGACAAACCGTTGTCACCATTGGTCACCGTGACCCAGCGGAACGCCAGGCCCCACAGCACTTGCCCCAGCGCGAGCGTAATCATCAGGAAGCCGATGCCCGAAGCGCGCAATGCAATCAGGCCGAACAGCGCCGCCATCGCCGTGGTGAACAGCAGCGCAATCGGTGCCGAGGCCAGATGCCCCATGCCAAATTTAAGAAACAGCCAGCCCGACACATAGGCTGACACGCCCATGTAGGCGGCGTGGCCGAGCGAGGTGAGGCCGCCGTAACCAACCAGCAGATTGAGACTCAACGCAAACACCGCCGCGATCAGGATCTGGCTGCCCAGATTGACGTAGTAGTCACCACCCATCAGCGGCAGCGCGGCCAGCACGAGGGCAAACGCAGCCAGGCCCTTGGCGTTCATGCGGCGCGGCTCCCGGGCGTCATGCGCGCGCTCATGCCGTGATGCGCCCAAACAGCCCGCGCGGCCGCAGCGCCAGCACCAAAATCATCGGCAAAAATAAAATCATGTAAGCCAGATCAGGCACCAGCGTCTGGCCGAAGGTATAGATGAAGCCAATGATGAAGCTGCCGGCAAACGCGCCGCCCAAGCTGCCAACACCGCCGAGTATCACCACTACCAATGCCAGCGGCAGCATGTCGGTGTCAAGGCCGGGATAGACCGACAAGATCGGCCCGCCCAGCACGCCGCCGACGCCAGCCAAAAACGAGCCGAGGCAAAACACCGTGGTGAACAAGAGCGACACCGGGATGCCGACGCCGCGCGCCATTTCCATGTCATCAACCCCGGCGCGGATCATCGCGCCAACCCGGGTTTTCTCCAGCAGCAGCCACAGCGCAATCGCGAACACGATCGCCACACCGATCACCGCCACACGGTAAATCGGAAAGCTGGCACCCGCGAGCACAAACACCCCGCGTAAAAAAGCCGGCGTCGCCAATTGTTGCGGGTCACCCGTCCAGATCAGCAGGCAGCCGTCGGCGATGATGAAAGCGATGCCGAGGGTGGCCAGCACCTGGCCGAG
>JANOYK010000814.1:0-11417 GCA_031428855.1 Burkholderiales bacterium
CATGGCATCGACCATTTGCTTGGTGCCAAAGGCCTTTTGACAGCGCACACAGTGAAACGGCTGCGCTTCGTTGAGCACCACCGGTTTTTTTGCTGCCTCACCCAAATTGAGCTGCGGCACCAGCGTGATCGCGTCTTCCGGGCAGGTGACGGCGCACAGGCCGCACTGCACGCAGTTGCGTTCGATAAAACGCAACTGTGGTGTCTCGGGGTTGTCGGCCAGGGCCGACGCCGGGCACGCACCGACGCAAGAGAGACACAGCGTGCAGGCATCGCGATTGATCTGCAAGCTGCCGTAGGGCGCGCCCGTGGGCAACGCGATGGGCGGCGCGTCAGGTGTCAGCGCCACTGGCGCATGGCGCGCCAGGTGTTCAATCGCAAATTCCAGCGCTGCGCGCTTTTCGGCGGCGACGCTATGCGTGGCCGCTTTGGCCACCGTCTGCGCCGGGGCCAAGGCCCAGACCGCGTGCTCTAGCGCGCTCGCGCTTGTCCTCGTATTGGCCGCCGTGCCCGGCACTGAGATCACCTGCAAATGGCTGCCGCTAAAACCCAGCCCGTGCAAAATCGCCTGGCCAATTCCCATTTGCCGCGCAATTGCTTGCGCGTATTCCGGCGCTTCTGCGCCAGTCAGGAGCACCGCCACTTGGCTGGCCCCAAACGCCAGCATCGACAGCCACAGGTCAAGCCCGCTGGAAGCCACATGGTGCAATTCGAGCGGAATCACGCGCGCGGGCAAGCCGGCAGGTAAGGCGGCCTGCGCGCCTTTGCGCGCATGCGCGCCGCGCCCGGCCTGTTCGATCAGATGGCGCCCTGCCGTGTCATGCAGCAGCAGGCAGGCATCTTTGCCGCCTGCGGCTGCGTAGGTCTTGAGCAGCGTCTTGACACGCGCGCCGGTATCGGCCACTGCTGGATACGCGTAGGTCATGGCCCCGCTCGGACACACGGTGGCGCACGCGCCGCAGCCCATGCACAAATGCGGCTCGACCTTGACGTGATTGCCATCGGCGCGGATCGCCTGGGTCGAACAGATATCGATGCACTGACTGCAACCGGTTTTTTCCGAACGGCCATGCGCGCAAATGTTGGCGTTGTATTTGAAAAACTTCGGTTTCTCAAACTCGCCCACCATGCCGGCCAGCTCGGCCACCGCCAGCGCCTGCTCTACCGGGCTGGTACCCGGTGCCAGATAACCTTGCGGCGGCTGGTGCAGCTTGATGAGCGGCTCGCGCGACAGATCGAGCACCAGGTCAAACGACTCCTTGCGTGTCACCGGTGCGCGGTCGAAATCAATCGCGCGCACATCGCCGCAGGCTTTGACGCAATCGCGGTGGCCGGTGCACTTGGTCAGGTCAATCTGGTACGAAAAATTGATGGCACTTTCGGGGCACGCCTCGACGCAGGCGTTGCAGCGGGTGCAGGCGTCAAGGTCAATCGGATTGGGCGCGCTCCACTCCACCTCGAATTTGCCGAGCCAGCCTTTGAGGCTTTTGATCTCGCCCGATACCACCGGAAAGCGGCGCTCCGATGGCAACTCTGCGCTGGTGACATTGCTGGTCATCAGCACGCAGACATCAAGCCGCCCGGCCAGACGCGCGGCCCAGCCGAGTGCGGCCGGGCCGTCGCCCACAATCAAGGTGGTGCCGCCTGACTGGTAGCTCACCCCCGGCTGCGCGGCGGGTTCCGGCAATTGCGCCATCGCCAGCAGCGCGGCGATTTTGGGCGTCACCGCGCGTGCTTCGCTGGACCATCCCCCGGTCTCGCGAATGTTGACAAAGCGCAGCGGCACTTCGCGCTGCGCTGAGCCGCTGGCCAACTCGGCAAACAACGGGGCTTCTTGCGTGCAGGCGACGGTGAGCGTCTCGACCTGTTGCGCGGCCTGCGCCAGCGCTGTTTCGTACGCGCCGATTTCGCGGCGGCACAGCGCTGTGTGTACCTGGAGCGGCGCAGCCTGACCAAGAGACTTGGCGAGCGCGGCACCATCGAGCAGCATGGTGCGATTGCAGTTGCAGACGAGGCAGTTGGACACTAATCAGACTTCATAAAAGAGCGCGTGTTGAGGGCGGCGGCGCAGAGCGGGCGGATTATACGGAGGGTGCAGCGCCTGTCGCGCTGGTATTCATTACATCGGTGGCCGCAACCGAATCTTGCACCGGCAACGCCCCGGAAACCGGCTGCTGTAGCGCCTCTTGCGGCAATGCTGCCTGAGGCCCTTGTGCCACAACGGTTCCCCCGGCATCACCGGTTGATTTTTCTTTGTCCTGTTCCTTCTCTTCGACTGTATCAAACAGCTTGAGCATGCGTGACTGCGCCAGATCCTTGAGCATCTCCAGCGGAATCGGATCTTCCTTGGTGTAGTCGTCGATGTAGGTGTCCAGACCATCCATCACATTGAAGTGCGGATCAGTGAACAGTTTTTTCATCGCGGCATTGCGCGATGCGCGCGGCACGTCGGGCTGCATGAAACGGCGGTAGTCTGAGGCGGGCGTGAGCTCGTCCACATTGGGTAGATCGGCCGGCACGGTCTCGGTCTCGCCCGGTGCAGTTGCGGCGGCTTGCGTGGTCGCGTCCGTGTCCGTAGCTGCGGCGGCGCGCTGCGCTGCATCAGTGGCGGCCTTGGCATCTTCCACCTCGCGCGTTTCCGGCTCGGCGCGCTTGCGGCGTGACCAGCGCCCGAGGAACGATTCATCCCCTGCCGTGTCCGGTTTTTTGTCCATGAAGCGGCTCATCTTTTACTTACAGACCGTGCTCACAGGGCCGCTTTGTCGCGCGGCGCAAGGAAGGACACTTTGACGCGCTTCTTCTTTGGCTCCGGCCTGTAATGAGCCGCTACATAATCAGCCAGCCACAGCGCCATTGAAGCAGGCATCGGCACTGCATCGACGTGTTCCTGCGCATCCATCCAGCGCGCCGCTTCGTTGTAACTCGCCGTCACGCTGTGCGGCACCGGCGCGGCCTCGCCGTCCTCCTGCCGCCACATCACAAACACCTTCGGCTCACCGGTGGCAGTGTTGAGGTAATAGCCTTCCGCTTCATCGCGAAACAACATGATCTCAAATCCAGCATGCCGCTGAAACAGGCTCCCACCAACGGTTTCGAGCAGTTCGCCTTCTGCGTCGGCCAGTTCCACACCGGCCGCACGCCACTCGTGGGTGACCCAGCGGCTCTCGACCTGGCGGCGCTCCATGATGACAGCGATGGAAATGGCAGGACGGTTCATTGGGGGATCATTCCAGTCGTTACAGATTCTGTTGCGCCGCATGTGCCAGAGCAGGCCAGAGCAGAAGCGTTTGTTATTATCGCAATCAATTCCATTTCACGTATCAAATACCCCGTGACCGGCAAGGTTATCCCTCTCAAAGACCATCGCACCGTCGGCATCACGCCCGCCGTACCGGCGGTGCCGGCCGGTGCTGCTGCGCCGTCAGGCACCCTCGCCGACACGCGTGGCCGCCATCTGCGCGACTTGCGCATCTCGGTCACCGACCGCTGCAATTTCCGCTGCACCTATTGCATGCCCAAGAGCGTGTTCGACAAGGACTACAAGTACCTCGCGCACAGCGAGTTGTTGTCGTTCGAGGAGATCACGCGGATCGCGCGCATTTTCGCCGCACACGGCGTCGAGAAAATCCGCCTGACCGGCGGTGAGCCACTGCTGCGCAAAAACGTCGAAGCCCTGATCGACATGCTGGCCGGGTTAACCACCCACGATGGCCGGCCGATGGACCTAACACTCACCACTAATGGCGCCTTGTTGCCGAAGAAAGCCAAGGCACTCAAAGCGGCAGGCCTGCAGCGCGTCACGGTGTCGCTCGACTCGCTCAATGACAGCGTATTCCGCGCCATGAACGATGTTGATTTTCCGGTGGCGGATGTGTTGCGTGGCATCGACGCGGCGGTCGAGGCCGGCTTCGGCCCGATCAAAATCAACATGGTGGTCAAGCGCGGCGTCAACGATGGCGACGTGGTGGCGATGGCGCGCCACTTCAAAGGCAGCGGCAACATCGTGCGCTACATCGAATTCATGGATGTCGGGTCAAGCAATGGATGGCGCATGGACGATGTGGTGCCGTCGAGCGAAATCGTGCGCATGATCGACGCGGACATGCCGTTACGCGAGGCGCAAGCAAACTACACCGGCGAGGTGGCCGAGCGCTGGGCCTACCGCGATGGCAGCGGCGAGATCGGCGTCATTTCGAGCGTGACGCAGGCGTTTTGTTCAAGCTGTACCCGCGCCCGCCTCTCTACTGAAGGCAAGCTCTACACCTGCCTGTTCGCGCAATCCGGCCACGACCTGCGCGCACTGATGCGCGGTGGCCGCGCTGACGACGAGATTGCCGCTGCGATTGGGCTGATCTGGCATGAGCGCACCGACCACTACTCGGAAATCCGCACTGACGCCACCGCGGTGGCCAAGAAAATAGAGATGTCGTATATCGGCGGTTGATAGGGTCTGGCTATTTCTGGCGTGCTTGTTGTGCCATTCCCCTTCTAAGTAGTTTGGTGTAATATCGATGTATTACATTATTTGTTGAGGAGATGCGCCATGACCCTCACCGTGCGTCTCGACCACAAGGTCGAACAAACTCTCGCGGTCTACGCAGTCGATCAGGGTATTTCAAAAAGTGAGGCGGTCAAACGCGGGCTTAAGCTCTTGTTTGAGTCGACTCCGCCGAAAAAAACCGCCTACGAACTGGGCAAGCATCTGTTCGGCCGGCATTCCAGCGGGCGCACGGATGGCTCGGAAAACCACTCCCAATACGTGAAAGAAGCGATCCGTGCCAAGTACGCTCGTAGATACCGGCCCCCTGGTAGCGCTGTTTGACAAGCGCGACAAATGGCACGACACGATTAAAAACTTTCTGGCTGGGCATGAGCAGGCGTTAACGACCAGCTGGCCGGTGCTTACCGAGGTGTCTTTTTTGCTGGAGCAGCACGTTTGGCTCGATTGCCTGACCTGGCTCGAACAAGGGGCGGTAAGTATTGCGGACACACCGGAACTCGAAATCAAACGGATACTGGTGTTGTCACGAAAGTACAAGGATCTGCCGATGGATTTCGCTGATGCTTCGCTGATCGTCCTGGCGGAACTCCAGAATCAGGCCGACATCATCACCATTGATTCCGATTTTGATGTTTACCGCTTTGGCGTAAACCGGAAATTCAACAACTTGCTGCGAAGCTGGATGTAACGATGCTGCGCCCCACCCTCACCAACGCTGCCCGTCCGGCCACCTACGAAGTCGATGCCATCAACGAAAAAGGCGAACGCGTGCCTACGCCGGTGGCGGGCGAGCATCCTTTGACGTTGTATCTCGATAAGCGCGAGGTTGTGACGCTGATGACGCTGGGCGGCGCGCCTGAAGCGCTGGCGATTGGCTATCTGCGCAATCAGCGTATCGTGCCTTCGCTCGACGACATCGAAGCGGTGCAGGTTGATTGGGACACGGATTGCGTGGTGGTAACAACCCGGGGCCGCGACTTTTGGGAGCGCACCGATCTCGAAGCGCGCATGGGCAAACGCACTGTCACGACTGGCTGCGGCCAAGGCACCGTGTTCGGCGATTTGATGGACGAGATCGACGCCATCAATTTGCCCGCTGCGGCACGTCTGACTGAAGAGACGCTCTATGCCGTGATGGACAAGGTGCGCAAATACGAATCGATCTACAAGCAGGCCGGTGCCGTGCATGGCTGTGCGCTATGTTCCAACGCCGGTGATGACCCGCTGCGCGGGCGCGGCGAGATACTGATGTTCGTTGAAGATGTGGGACGCCACAATGCGGTCGATGCCATCGCCGGGCAGATGTGGCTCGACGGCGAAGGCGGCGGCGACAAGATTTTTTACACCACTGGGCGTCTCACCTCGGAGATGGTCATCAAGTGCGCGCAAATGGGCATTCCTTTTTTACTGTCGCGCTCGGGGCTAACCCACATGGGCCACGAGATCGCCCAAAAAACCGGCATCACCATGGTGGGCCGTTGTCAGGGCAAGCACTACCTGCTATTCACCGGCGGCGAGCGCTTCGTCAAACTGAACGAAGCGCTGATTGCATGACACCCTCATGACCCCATCTGAGCGCGACAGCATCACCGGCCTGATCCTCGCAGGCGGCCAGAGCCGGCGCATGGGTGCGCTTGGCCCAGGCACCGATAAAGGTCTCATCACCTTCAAAGGCAAACGCCTGGTCGATCATGTGTTCGGCAAACTGACACCGCAAGTCGGCGGTGTCGTCATCAACACCAACCAGAATCACGATCAATACAAGAGCTTCGGCGTGCGCGTGGTGTCGGACGCCTTCACCGGTCACGCCGGGCCGCTGGCGGGTCTGCATGCGGGCCTGGCGGTATCACGCCGCCCCTATCTCATCACAGTGCCGTGTGATTCGCCGTTTTTTCCGCCCGATCTGGTCGAGCGTTTGTTCGACGCAATGGCCGCAGGCAACGCCACCGTCGCCGTTGCCACCACCGGTGCGCAGCCGCACCCGGTGTTCACGCTGGTACGGCGCAACGCGTTCGAGCATCTGGCTGAATTCATGAAAGGCGGTGGGCGCAAGATCGATGAGTGGTATTCGACTCTCAAGATCGCGCAAGTCGATTTCGCCGACGAAGCGTTATTCGGCAACATCAACACCCCGGAAGAATTGGAAGCCTATGAGCAGGGCAAACCTCCGCCACCGAAAAAAGCCAAGCGCCGCTTTGAGACTGGCGCAGATACCCCCCAGACCGGGCAGCCACTCGCGCCACGGGGTGAGCGCCGCAGCCGTGCTCCAGCGCCGCCAACCCCACATGATGCGGTGCTCGATCAAATCCTCGGCACCGGCGCGCTCAGGAAACGCAGAAAATCCGACGCAGCCCCAGAAGCCGCAAAATTAATGGGGTCAGACCCTGTGACATCGCCCTCCGTCGAATCGGCGCACCCGGCTTCATCGCATGCCTCATCTGGCGCATCGCTCGAACAAGTCGTCAGTTGCATCGACGGCTACGACCCCAGCGCCCTGCCCGTCGCCAAGGTCAACGAGGTGATCCGCGCATTCGTCACCCCCATCAGCGGCGTCGAGCAAGTCGCGATTCGCGCAGCACTCGGCCGCATCCTCGCTGCAGACATCATCTCGCCAATCAACGTGCCGGCCCACGACAACTCGGCGATGGACGGCTGGGCCGTGCGCGGCAGCGACTTGTCGAAAACGCAACCGGTCACGCTCGAAGAGATCGGCGCTGCGCTGGCCGGCAAGGAATTCACCGGCAAGGTCAGCAAAGGCGAATGCGTGCGCATCACCACTGGCGCAGTAATGCCGCACGGCTGCGATACCGTCATTCCGCTCGAAATCGTGCAGGTGAAAGCCAAACACATCACCATTCCCGCTGCGCAAGAGACTGGTGCCAACCGCCGTCTCGCGGGCGAAGACTTGGAAAAAGGCACACCCGCCCTGCGCGTGGGCAAGCGGCTCAACCCGGCTGAGCTGGGTTTGATCGCCTCTCTCGGCATTCCCGAAATCCGGGTCACGCGCAAACTGCGCGTTGCGTTCTTCTCCACCGGCGACGAACTGAAATCGGTCGGCGAAGCCTTGCGCGAGGGTGAGGTTTACGACTCCAATCGCTACACCTTATTCGGCATGCTGCAACGCTTGGGCTGCGACATCATCGACATGGGGGTGGTGCCGGATCAGCCAGAGCAGTTGGAGCAGGCGTTCCGCATTGCGGCTGCCAACGCCGATGCCGTTATCACCTCCGGCGGTGTCTCGGTGGGTGAAGCCGACTTCACCAAGCAGATGATGAAAAAACTTGGCGAGGTGGTGTTCTGGCGCATCGCCATGCGCCCGGGCCGGCCGATGGCCTTCGGCAAAATTGCCGACGGCGGCAAGCAGGCCTATTTATTCGGCCTGCCCGGCAACCCGGTCGCGGTCATGGTCACGTTCTATCACTTCGTGCGCGGCGCGCTGCTGCACATGATGGGCGCCAGTGAACTCGATCTGCCGCTGCTCAGGGCCAAGTCGCAAGAAGTCATGCGCAAAAAACCAGGCCGCACCGAATACCAGCGTGCCGTGCTCGAATTGCAACACGGCGAAATGACTGTGCGCACCACCGGCAGTCAAGGCTCAGGCGTGCTGCGTTCGATGTCAGAAGCCAATTGCTTTGTGGTGCTCGGACACGAGCAAGGCAGCATCAAGCCGGGTGACTTGGTGGATGTGATGCTCTTTGACGGGCTGGTGTAGCGATTCTTTGCGAGCCACCGCACTCACATCACAATCAGCACTCCATACTCTACAATTTGCACCGCCCCGCCCTTTGGAGCCATCGCATGCAAAATCCGGTTGACTCAATCGCCCGCCGCCGCAATGTCACCAATTCGCTTGCTTCGCTCAACATCGAAAAGCTGAAGCCGAGCGAAGCAGTAAAGCGCGATTTGGATGCCTATGTGGCTGGCCGCAAAACCATCACCGCAGTGATCGACGCAGTGCTGCGCCGCCATGTCCCGCTACGACGCACATGACGCGTACTGTTATCCTGGCTCTAGCATTCTTCGCAACAAGGCAGGCCTGACGGACCAGGCTTCTCTGGACGCATTTGAGGCGGACATTACTGCTGTGCGATTGCTGGAACTGAGTCAACTGCCGCTCGCCGGCAGGTTTGATCTCAAGCGTTTGCAAAAAATTCATCACGCCATTTTTCAGGACGTCTACGATTGGGCAGGTGAGTTGCGTACGGTTGACATCAGCCGTGGTGCCAACCGGTTTGCCAATGTTCGGCAGATCATTCCCTATGCACAAACCGTTTTTGCGGCGCTAAAACAAGAGCGCTTTCTGCAAAACCTCGACCCATTGCCGTTCGCGGCACGCCGGGCGCACTATCTCTCCGAGATCAACACGCTGCACCCATTCCGCGAAGCCAACCGACGTGTCCAAAGAGCGTTCGCCGCACAACTCGCTGCGCAGGCCGGCTATGCACTCAATTACGGCGGCCTGACACAGGAACAAATGTATCCCCTGATGGCGGCTGCGTTTGCCGGCGACGAGCAACCCTTAACGCAGTTGCTGGCTGACAGAAGTGTCCGGCTTTAGCGGCACCGTAACGGCGGTGATTTTGATGATGCGTCGCATTGGATGATTAACCGGGGGGAGACCGCGCTCCATCCTGCCGTCAATCTTTTAAGGCAGCAAGGCAGTATTGGACAGCCGCTCCGGTTCAGTTCCCGCGATCCGGTCTCCAAGCAGCGACAAACGCCCCGCATTGAGTTCAAAAATACGATCCATCCGCATCGCCAGCGCGCGGTCATGCGTCACCACAACGAAACTGGTGCCGGCCTTGCGCTGCAGTTGGAGCATGGCATCGAATACGCTGCGGGCGGTTTCGCGATCGAGATTGCCGGTCGGCTCATCGGCTAGGACGCAGGCCGGGTGCGTAACGAGGGCGCGCGCGATGGCAGCGCGCTGACGCTCGCCACCGGACAACTCGCCAGGTGTGTGACTGGCCCGATGGCCCAAGCCGACGGCGGTCAATGCCTCAAGAGCCGCTCCCAGAGCGGATTTGCGGGCATCACGCCGGATCAGCAGCGGCATCGCGACGTTCTCTTGCGCAGTGAATTCTGGCAGCAGATGATGGAATTGATAGACGAAACCGAGGGCGCGATTGCGCAGTGCGCCTTTTTCGATTTCGTTGAGTGAAGCGAGATTTTGGTTGTCGATGGCAACCGTGCCGGTGGTCGGCGTATCAAGTCCACCAAGACAATGCAACAGCGTGCTCTTGCCTGACCCGGACGCGCCGACAATCGCAACGGTCTCGCCGCGCTTGATTTCGATATCGACACCGCGCAGAACTTCGATCGGCTGCGGGCCTTGGGTGTAAGTGCGGCCAAGGCCGGTGGCGCGCAGCACGGCATCATTCATAACGCAACGCCTCGGCCGGCTGTATGCGCGCGGCGCGCCAGCTTGGATAAACGGTTGCCACCACACTCAACAGCAGCGCAATAACGATAATAAAACCCATGTCACCCATGCGCGGGTCGGACGGCAGCGTGTTGATGAAGTAAATGTCTTTGGCAAGAAACTGGATGCCGAACAGGCGTTCGATGGCCGGCACCCAGGTGTCGAGATTGAGTGCGGTGATGATGCCGGTGACGGCACCCAACAGCGTACCGAATGCGCCTGACACCGATCCTTGAATCATGAAGATTCTGAGAATCGCGCCGGGCGTGGCACCGAGCGTGCGCAGGATCGCGATGTCGGCGCGCTTGTCGGTCACAGTCATCACCAGAGAAGACACGAGATTGAACGCGGCCACCGCGACGATCAGGGTGAGGATGATGAACATCATGCGTTTTTCCACCTGCACGGCGGCAAACCAGTTGCGGTTGATGCGGCCCCAGTCGCGGATCAGCACGTCGCCGGTCACCATGCGGGTGAGGTCACGCGCGATGATGGGGGCTTCGTACAAGTCGTCCACTTTGAGGCGGATGCCGGTGACGCCTTCGATGCGAAACAGCTTTTGCGCGTCTTCGAGCGCGATCAGCGCGAGCGCGGAGTCGTATTCAAAATGGCCTGAATCAAACGTGCCAGCCACACGGAATTGCTTGAGACGGGGAATCACGCCGGCCGGGGTGACGTTGCCTTGCGGCGCGATCAGTGTCACCTTGTCGCCAATCGACACGCCGAGTGCGCGCGCCAGTTCGTTGCCCAGCACCACGTTGAACTCGCCGGGTTTGAGGTCAGACAGCTTGCCGCGCTTGATGGTGAGGCCCGCGACCTTTTCTTCATGGTCTGGCAGCACGCCGCGAATCACTGCACCGCGCACCGCCTCCGAGTTGGTCAGCATGGCTTGCGCCATCACGTAGGGTGCGCCCGCGACCACGCGTGCATGTTTCTTCGCATCGGCGAGCAGGCGCTCCCAATTGGCTACGGGGCGGTCTGCGCCAAAGATTTCGATATGCGCCACCACCGACAGCATGCGGTCACGCACTTCCTTTTGAAAGCCGTTCATCACCGACAACACCACGATTAGCGCCCACACACCGAGCGCGATGCCGGCTACCGAAGCGAACGAGATGAAGGAGAGAAAGCCGCCGGCGCTGCCGCTGGTGCGCTTGGACGAGCGCACGTAGCGCCAGGCGATGAATAGTTCGTAGGGAAAATGCATCGGCGGATGCTACACGACCGGTTGCGCGGGTTTGGACGCCGCTGCTGCGGCAGCAGGCGGCTTGCCGCCCACTCCTACCACGCCGACCACCATGCCAGCCGTCACCGCTGCCAGGCCCATCAACACCAGCGCAGAGAGCGGCTCGCCCAGCACCGGCACAGCGATCAGCGCGGCCAGGCCCGGGCACACTGCTGTAATCATGGTGGTGCGCGAAGGGCCGAATGCCTGTACCACTCGCGTGTACAGCGACATCGACACCACCAGCGCGAGGACGCCCTGGAACACGCC
>JANOYK010000815.1:0-2689 GCA_031428855.1 Burkholderiales bacterium
GGCGCGCACCAGCGTCTCGCTGCCGTCACCGCCAACCCACTTGCCGCCCAGTTCCGCATCGACCGACCAGGCGGTGCCGCCCGGTGTGCCAGTGATGATAATCATGCCCGGCTGCAGCGTCATGTTGGCCGAGAAAAAGTGGATCAAATGCGCGCAGGAAAAAATCATGTTGGCAGTGGAGGACGACTGGCGCAGCTCGCCGTTGATGCGGGTGCGCAGGCGCAGGTTTTGCGGGTCGCCGATTTCGTCGGCGGTGACGATGCACGGCCCGGTCGGCGCGGAGGTCTCGAAACATTTGGAGCGGCCCAGCTCATACCAGGTGAAGCCTTGCGGGTTGACGCGCACCTGGCGGTCGCGCGCGGTGACATCATTGACGATGGTGTAGCCGAACACGTGCTCCAACGCACGCTCGACCGGAATGTGGCGGCCCGGCTTGCCGATGACGATGGCCAGTTCGGTTTCAGCGTCGAGTTTTTTGGTGAACTGCTCGTCGTAAATGATGTTGTCGCCGTGGCCGATCACGCAGTCTGATGTCTTGACAAAAAACTCCGGCTCCTTGCCCGAGATCGGCGTGTTGGCTTTTTCTTTGTTGTGGTCGGTGTAGTTGCTGCCGCTGCACAGCATGGTGCCGGGGGTGATGGGCGCAGCGAGCTTGGCGCTGGCGAGCGGCTGGCGCGCGGAGGCCGGCGCGCTCTTGATGACGGCATCAGCCGCCGCGCGTGCGGCTGCGCCGCCCTTGATAAAGGCGAGGCAGTTGGCGAAATGCGCGCGCGCAGAGTCACTGCCGGCTGCGGCGAGAGCGTCAACAATGTCATTGCCATCGATAAAGCCGAGGCGCTCTTGTCGATCCTTGCGAAACGTAACAACTTTCATGACGCTTGATTCTCCGTTGATTGATTGTGTGTGCTTGACTTGTGTGACTGCTTGACTACGTAACTACGTAACTGCGTAACTGCGTAACTGCGTAACTGCGCGATGACTCAACTATTCGACCTTGCCCATGCGTTTGACCACCTCGCCCAAACGCTTGGCATCCTTGGCGATGAAATCATCCAACTCGGCGCCATCGAGATAATTGATCGGCGTGTTCATGCTGCCCATGGAGGCGCGGAATTTTTGATCCTGCATGGCCTGCTTGACTGCACCGCGCACTTTGGCCAGCACATCGGGCGGCATGTTGGCCGGCGCGAACAGAGCGGCCCAGATATAAAACTCGACGTCGTAACCCAGCTCTTTCATGGTCGGCACATCGGCAATCGAGGGCAGGCGCACCGCGCCCCAGGAGCCGAGCACGCGCACTTTGCCCGCCTTCACATGCGGGTTGGCGACGCCGGGCGATTGCACCGTGATCGCCACTTCACTCGCCAGCAGTGCCGTCATGGCCGGGCCGCCGCCTTTGTAGGGCACGTGCAGCAGCTTGATGCCGGCCGCCTGCGCCAGCATTTCCATCGCGGTGTGGGTGGTGCCGTAGGTGCCCGACGAGCTGTAGCTGAACTTGCCCGGATTGGCGCGCGCATCCTTCATCAAATCATCTAGCGTCTTCCACGGGCTGTCGGCCGGCACCAGCAAAATCGTCGGGTCAGCCGAGAGCAGCGCAATCGGCGTGAAGTCGGCCATCTGATACATCGGCGGGCGGCCCGACACCTGGTCCGACGCCGGGATGATGACAATGCTGGAGAGTGCCGTCATCAGGGCATAGCCATCCGGCTTTTGTTTGGCCAGATGCGCCATGCCGACTGCGCCACCAGCACCAGCACGGTTCTCGATCACGATGCTCTGCCCGAGGATATTGCCCATCGCTGGAGCCAGTACCCGCGCCGTCAGGTCAGCAATGCCGCCGGGCGGAAACGGCACCACCATGTTGATCGGCCGGTTGGGGTAAGGCTGCGCCAGCGCCGCCATGCTGGCGCAGGCCAGCAGCGCCGCCGCGAGCCATTTGAATGGTGAGAATGGTGACCCGGCAAATGGTGGCACCGTGATGGATGCCACCAGTCCCGGAATGCCACTCGCGCGCGTTGCGTTGTTGCGTGCTGCCGTCATGCGTCTCTCCTGGGGTTAGGTTGGGCCGTGACGAATGCCGCCATGACCACTGCCGGATTCAAGCAGGTGCTCTGACTGCGCGTTTGGCCGGGGCCTTTGCCGCTTTGCGCGCAGGCTTGGCGGCGGCAGGCCACACGCCCTTCTTCTCCAAGATGCCCATCGACTCAGCGGTAAATTCGGCACGCGGCGCGTTGCCGCCGATCACAAACATCAGCACCGACTCTTTGGTTTTGGAACCCTTGGTCACATTCATGAAGCGGCGCGATGCGCCCGGCGGAAACGAGATCACGTCAAGCGGATTGAGATCAACGTGCTCAACCTTGCCTTTTTCGTTCTCCCAGCTGCAGCGCCACTGGCCGGTCATCGGGATGAAGGTTTCGTTGGTGTCGTGGTTATGCAGCATCGGCCCCTTGCCCGGCAGCGCCTTGCAATAACCGAGGTTGAAGCCCTCGGAAATTTTGATCGCGGCCATGCGCGCGGCGTCGGCACCGACCGGTGACTGCATGCCATCCTTCTCGCCCTTGGGCGGCTGAAACCCGATCACGTTGAACAGCGTGCGCTCGCAACCGGGCATGTTGCTGTCGGGCAGGCCGCCATTGAATCCCTTGAGTTTGGAAAAGCGCGCGACGCGCTTCATCATGTCTTTGCG
>JANOYK010000816.1:0-4026 GCA_031428855.1 Burkholderiales bacterium
GCCACCCTACGATCCGCTCAAAGACTTCGTGCCGATCATCAAGATGGCGGTGATTCCTCTGGTGCTGGCCGCGCATCCCGCTGCGCCATTTACCACCATCAAGGAATTGATCGCCTATGCCAAGGCCAATCCGGGCAAGCTCAGTTATGGCTCGTCCGGGGCCGGCACCATCAGCCAGCAGGAAATGGAATTGTTCAAGCAGGCAGCCGGCCTCGATATTGCCGAAATTCCCTACAAGAGCACGGCGCAGGCAATGACCGATTTAATCGGCGGGCAGATCGCGCTGTTTCCGGTGGTGGTGCCGCTGGCGCTGCCGCATCTGCGCTCCGGCCGCGCGCGCCCGCTCGGCGTGTTCGACGCACAGCGCTCGCCGCTGCTGCCCGATGTGCCGCCGCTAGGCGAAGAAATCCGCGTCGCCGGTTACACGCCAACACCAGTCTGGTACGGCTTCCTCGCCCCAGCCGGCACCCCGCGTGAGGCCATCACCACGCTCGGCAATCTGGTGCAAGGCGCGATGCGCAGCAATGAAGTCAAGGAGCGCCTCACCGGTCTGGGCGCGCAGCCGATCAGCCCGACGGTGGAGCAGTTTGAAGCTGAGATGAAGGCCGAGTATGAGAAGGCCGGGCAGCTTGCCAGGAAGCTTGGGACTTTCAAATAGCCACCCATGCTTGCGATGGCTTGCAGGCCATCGACTAGATCAAGGCGCAGCCCAGGGTGACACCGGTCGAGCGCACCGTGTTCACTACTGGCCTCTCGGTTGATGAGGTGATTGCGCGGGATACGACGATTCAGGCGTAAGCGGTCTTTCAACCCTGCACTGATGATTACGAGGCGTTGCTGCCTTGGAACATCGCTCACGGGCTACCTCTCAGCGCACAGCATGTTCGCGTGGGCATTGCAAGGGACGGGGTTGAACGACCGCTTGCACCATCTAGAAATTCACTGCAGGTTGCAGGGGAAATTCAGTTCGACCCCAGCCCCTTTGCCGCGTTATATTTGGAAACTCGCTCCAATGAGGTCAATCATGAGTCGTATTCATTTTCGTTTGGTCTGCGTTCTCTGTGAGGCTCTGGTTATTGTGGCTGTGGTTTTTTCAGGCCATGCCTCTGCTCAGGCAACGAAGGAAGAATTGTTCGAGAGTGTGCTTGCAGGAGCAGACTGCAAGCAGACCCTAAACAACGGTCTCATTTGCGAACACAAAGTCGGACAGAGGCTCAGATTCTCAATCAAAGACGCTGGCGGGGGTGATCAAGTTATTGCCTTTCGTCATTCCAACTGGGATGACGACTACTACGCGGTTATGTACTTCGGTTGTATCGTGGTAGTCCCTGGAACCGCGATCAAGGAAAAGTATGGCGGGGATGGCGTGTACATCGCCCCCAAAAACGGTCGCGTGTTCCGCACCCGTCATGAATGCCAAACTGCAAATATGTAGTTGGTGCTTTCCATCGGTGCCGCTCGTCCGTCAATCCACCGCACCAGCGATAAAAGAATTCCATACCCTGTCGTTCAAGTAGCACTGCCGCAAAAGCGTGACAGCCCCTTTCATTCGCTATACGTTTCTATAAATGCGCGCAGAGACCACCCACGACCAATTATGTAGTTGTTCTGTTCGTGCGATACCTTCACAGTTCGACAAGCAGGTCGCCGCTTTTTATAGGTTGCGTGACACCTGTCCCGTGCTTCGGCTGACAATCCCTGATGAACTTGTAAAAAAGCATTGGAACTTTACAAACTCAAAACCTGACACCGCGCATCACTGTTCTGTGCCATTTCTCGCCTATCGTCGTGGTTGCCTATCGGATTTCACGAATTCGCTGCATAGATTTGCATTTGATGGGATGAAACTGCGAACGGAAGTGACAGCGCAGTACATATCTGATTTGCGGGAGACTTGGGTATTTGAGGTTGATGAAATTGCGCGCTTCCGAAAGTTTCGGAACTATCTTTCGCGCTTTGCTGAGATCGACTTCGCGCGCTGGCTTGAAACTCAACAGTGGCGGATTTCCAATCTGGAAATGTACGGTGGTCAAATTGATATTGAAGGTTTGGACAATGACCAAATCGCCACTGCTTTCGAAGTTAAGTTCTTGGCTCAGCGCGAGGTATTGTTCGAGTTGAATCGTGCCTCTTTCGTGAGTCCGACTACCGGTCGGCCAGGCGTGTACTCACCGATTGACTATCTCCTTTTTCGTCTATACGAAGCAGCGCGCCAGTTGCAAAACGCTCGCACGAATCGCATTGCCGTTGCCGTTGTTGAAGACTACAACGTGTCTTATAAGATTCCTTTGTCAGAGGGTTGGATTGATTGGAAAAATCCCTCATTTCTTGAGCGCGACTCCGAAATTCAGGAATTTCTTTCGACTCAGTATGAAAAGAATCCAAATTTGGACGCCGATCTCAAGACTTTTGTAACGGGGCTGAGCGAAATCTGGATCCTGCGTTACAAAGATTTTTTTGAATTAAAGCGCGAGCATCGGATTCGGCTTTAAGGAGATCAAAGGGGGCGTGGCCGCATTGAATTTCCGCATTGTTGTCCCGTCCAACGGAGAATGCCTTGCTTAGGGCCTGACTGTCCCAGTTCCGTTATTCCGTCCGGGACAAACCTGATACATTTGCGTCATCCCTCGACACGCAATCCATAGATACTGCGCCATGAAAACTATCTCCCTTACTGAACTGCGCCGCAATCCGTTGGCCGCCCTCCGCGCCGTGCGCAAGGGACATGGTATTCGCGTAACGCGGCGTGATGCGGTGATTGAAGAAATTGCGCCCATCACGTCTTACACCCCGGCACGCAGTGCGCAGTCGATCAAGCCGAGCGCGCTGCCGATGCCACGGACACTTAGGCGTGGTGAGGCAGGTGTGGTGGAGTTGCTGCGGCGGGATCGCGACGAGCGATGACTGCGCAGCGCGTCGTTGTTGACGCGAGTGTTGCGCTGGCCTGGTTCCTTCCGGATTCGGCCCAGAATGTGCAGCTTGCCCGCAGAGTGCTGGAAGCGCAGGAGAACGAGACAATCACTGCACTGGTGCCCGATTTTTGGGCTGCCGAGATCACCCATCGCTTGCTCAAGGCCGCGCGCTCCAAACCTTCACCGCTTCTGGTTTCCCTGGACGAGGCGGTCGCAGCGATTGACCAGTTGCCGCGTGAATTGCATGCCACACCACGCAAAGCAAGTGACATTGCCGCCCTGGCCCAGCGCTACCACCTGCAGAGCTGGGATGCGTTGTACTTTGATATCGCTGTGCGCAATCGCGCCATGATCGCGACGCTCGACGGCGGGCTGAAGACAGCGTGTGTGCGATTCGGCATTCCTATTTGGGAAGCCCTGCCTGCCTGAAGGCGTTGGTGGAAGCGCTTCTTCCGAACCTATTGGCCTGAACTCCTTGATGGCAGCGCCTCTGAGGCTGGTGCCACATCTCAATTTTCATTGATCTTTGCGGTGCTGATGAATTTCTTCCGGCACCCGATGTCACTTGCTCGTTACTTCTTGCGCGCGTGTTCCAGTTCGCGCAGCCCCTTGCGAATCACCTTGCCGGTTGTGGTGACCGGAATCGCATCGTAGAACTCGATCTCGCGCGGGTATTCGTGCGCGCTTAGGCGGGTGCGCACATGGGTTTGCAGTTCCTGTGCGAGTTCTGGCGTGGGCTTGAACCCCTCGCGTAACTGCACAAACGCCTTCACCACTTCACCGCGAATCGGATCCGGGCTGCCCACGGCTGCCGCCAGCGCTACGGCCGGGTGGCCGGTGAGGCACGCTTCGATCTCACCCGGGCCGATGCGGTACGCGCCGCTGGAGATCACGTCGTCCTTGCGGCCCACGTACCAGAGGTAGCCATCTTCATCCTTGCGTGCCAGATCACCGGTGAGCAACCAGTCACCAAAAAATTTCTCGCGCGTGGCCTGCTCGTCATTCCAGTAGCGCAGGAACATGCCCGGCATCGGGCGCTGGAGGGCGATCTCGCCAATCGCACCATCGGCCACCGGCGCGCCTTGCGCATCGAGCAGCGCTATCGTGTGGCCGG
>JANOYK010000817.1:0-22960 GCA_031428855.1 Burkholderiales bacterium
CACGCAGCAATACCCCATCGCCATCACCAACCTGCCCGGCGAAGCCGCCCTGCCGCCCGGCCTCGCGCAAATCGTGCGCGACGACCTCAATCGCAGCGGCTTGTTCAAACTGATTGACACCTCCAACCTGCCGGTGCCGGCTGATGCATCGCAGGTGCGTTTCGCCGACTGGAAAAACCGTGGTGCCGATTTCCTCGCGTTCGGCCGTGTGGTGCCTGCGGCCGACGGCCGCTTTACCGCGCGCGTGATGTTGGTTGATGTTGCCAAACAAGTGGAACTGGGGAGCTTCTCCTACACGCTCGCCCCGGCGCAGGCGCGCGTTACCGCGCACCGCATCGCCGACGATATTTATGAAAAAGTGACGGGCGAAAAAGGCTTCTTCAATACCAAGATCGCCTATGTCAAAAAATCCGGCGCACGGTTTGATCTGATCGTGGCCGATAGCGACGGCCAGAGCGAACAATCGGCCCTGACCTCGCGCGAGCCGATCATCTCGCCGCGCTGGTCACCCGCCGGTGACAAGCTCGCCTACGTGTCGTTCGAAAACAAAAAGCCGCAAATCTGGGTGCATGAGATTTACACCAGCAAACGCACCCTGGTCGGCAATTTTCGCGGCAGCAACAGCGCGCCGGCCTGGTCGCCCGACGGCAGCACGCTGGCGATTGCGCTCACCCTGTCGGGCGCCACGCAGATTTATGCGATCCCGGCGTCCGGCGGTGAATCGCGCCGCCTCACCAATTCGATCGGTATCGACACCGAGCCGGTCTACGCACCCGATGGCTCGATTTATTTCACCTCGGATCGCGGCGGCAGCCCGCAGATATACCGCATGTCCGGCAGCGGCGGCGACGCGCGCCGCGTCACCTTCAAGGGTACCTACAACGTCAGCCCCAGGGTTAGCCCGGATGGGAAATCCCTGGCCTTCATCACGCGAACCAATGGATTGTTCCGCCTCTCTATCATTCCAGATCTGGCCAACCCGGCCCAAGACCTGACCCTGACCGATACCGATAAAGATGAAAACCCCAGCTTTGCCCCGAATGGCCGCATGCTGCTCTACGCCACTGAAATCGGCGGGCGCGGGGTGCTCGCTGCGGTGTCCAAAGATGGCCAGGTCAAGCAGCGCATCAGCGTCACTGCGGCCGATGCGCGCGAGCCGGCCTGGGGGCCGTTTCATAAATAGATAGCACGGCGCCACTGCACTTCACAAAAACCAGCCCCACCACCCGGAGAACATCATGAAGATTCAAATTATTCTCGCCGCCGCTGCTCTTGCACTGGCCGCCTGCACATCCACACCTACCCAAACCCCAGTGGAAATCAAGGAGGCCGGCAGCGGTTCCCCCCCAACTGTGACAGCCCCCCCCACCGGCCCGACCACCGGACAGATCCCCACAGTCAAGCCCGATGGCGGAGAAACCTTCAACCCGCTCAAAGAGTTCAGCATCTATTTCGAGAGCGACAAATATGATGTGTCCGACACCTACATTCCGGTGGTGCGCCGCCACGCCGACTATCTGCTCAAGAATCCGGGCAAGCGTGCCTCGGTCCAAGGCAACACTGACGAGCGCGGCAGCCGCGAGTACAACTTGTCGCTCGGCCAGAAGCGCGCCGAGGCGGTGAAAAAACTGCTGGTAACGATGGGTGCCAAAGACGCGCAAATTGAGGCCGTGAGCTTTGGCGAAGAGAAGCCGCAAGACCCCGACCACAATGAAGCGGCCTGGTCCAAAAACCGCCGCAGTGATATCACTTACACCAACTAAGACGGTAAAATTGTCGTCATGAACACGACAACAATTGCCGCCATGAATCTGGCAACACCGCCGAGAGCCGCTCTGGGAGCGGGTCTTGGCGCAGTGCTAGTGCAGGTGCTTGCACTGACCCTGCTCGCGGCAGCACCCGCCCAGGCGCAGCTTTTCAAGGACGACGAACTCTACAAACGCGCCGCCCAGCTCGAAGCGCAGCGCGCTGCCGATGTCAGACGCGCCGACCAGATCGAAGCGCGCGCTGCCACCCAAGAGGCACGCAGCGAGCAGCAGGGCCGCGTGCTGATCGATCTGACCCAGCAGATCGAAACGCTCAAGAACGAAATTGCCAAACTGCGCGGCCAGATCGAAGTGCTGACCAACGATATCGACAACGCGCAAAAACGCCAGAAAGATTTTTATACCGACCTCGATGCGCGCCTGCGCAAGGTCGAGCCGCCGCCGCCGCCCACACCCGGCGCGCCGCCCAAGCCGCCCACAGCGGAAGAACAGAAGGCGTATGAGGCCGGACTGAATCTGGTCAAGACCAGCAACTTCAGGGGCGCGGTGGATGCGTTTAGCGGTTTCTTGCGCACCTATCCCAACAGCCAGCTTGGCCCCTCGGCGCAATACTGGATCGGCAATTCGCAGTTTGCCCTGCGCGATTACAAGGCCGCCATCGCCGCGCAGCAGCGCGTGGTCGAGTTGTGGCCGGACGATGCCAAAGCGCCCGACGCCCTGCTCAACATTTCATCGGCCCACACCGAATTGAAAGACATCAAGTCAGCGCGCGCAACGATTGAAGACCTCATCAAGCGCTACCCGCAAAGCGACGCTGCCCGCACCGGCGCGGAGCGTTTGAAACGCCTGCGTTAGAGCCGACCATGCAGCCCGCCATCATTCTGCTCTCGGGCGGGCTCGATTCGGCCACGGTGCTGGCGATTGCGCGGGAACAAGGTTACGCCTGCCACACGCTGTCGCTTGACTACGGGCAGCGGCACCGCAGCGAACTCGATGCGGCAAGCGAACTTTCGCGCACCCAGGGCGCGTCCTCGCACAGCGTCGTCAAGCTGGACTTGACCTTGTTCGGCGGCTCAGCCCTCACCGATGACAGTATTGCGGTGCCGGTATCCGGTTCGGCAAGCGGTCCCGGCATCCCCGTCACCTACGTGCCGGCCCGCAACACCATCATGCTCTCGCTCGCGCTCGCCAAGGCCGAGACCATCGGCAGCAACGCCATTTTTTTCGGTGCCAACGCGGTCGATTACTCGGGCTACCCGGATTGCCGGCCCGAATATGTCGCCGCCTACGAGGTGATGGCAAACTTTGCTACCAAGGCTGCGGTGGAGGGAGTACGCATGACGATTCACACGCCCATCATCCAGCTCTCGAAGGCAGACATCATCCGCCGCGGTGCAGCGCTTGGCGTAGACTTTGCGCGCACCGTGTCGTGCTACCAGGCTGATGCAGCGGGCAGCGCCTGCGGCGTATGCGATGCCTGCCGCATCCGGCGCGATGGTTTCCTCTCCGCCGGCATCTCCGACCCGACCCGCTACCAGCGCACCAGCCCATGACCGATTCTGACCTCACCGCACTTGGCCTCACCGTTGTCTGGGGCGGGTTTGCGCTCGCCTTCGTGTTCGGCTTTGTCGCGCAACGCGGTAATTTTTGCACCATGGGCGCGGTGTCCGATATCGTCAACATGGGCGACTGGACCCGCATGCGCATGTGGCTGGCTGCCATCGGCGTCGCGATCCTCGGTGCCAACGGCATGGCCTATGCGGGTCTGATCGACCTGTCGAAATCGATCTACACCGGCGCGCAATTAAATTGGCTCTCGTATTTGGTTGGCGGCCTCTGCTTCGGCTTCGGCATGACACTCGCGTCCGGCTGCGGCAGCAAAACCCTGCTGCGCATCGGCAGCGGCAGCCTCAAATCAGTGGTGGTGTTCCTGGTGCTCGGCATCACCGCCTACATGACTCTGCGCGGCATCTTCGGCGTGTTTCGCGTCTCCCTGCTGGACCCGGTGCGCATCACGCTGGCCGGCGCGCAAGACTTGCCCTCACTATTGGCGCGCGCCGGCGTCGCCGACAAAAAAACCCTGCAACTGGTGCTCGGCCTGGTGTTCGGCGGCGGCTTGCTGGCCTTTGCACTCAAGTCACGCGAGTTCCGCGAGCCGGGCAATCTGCTGCCTGGCATCGTCATCGGTCTCGTCATCGCCGGCGGCTGGTACCTGACCGGCAACACCGGCTATCTTGCCGAGCACCCCAAAACACTCGAAGAAGCCTTCGTTGGCACCAACAGCGGCCGCATCGAGTCCCTCTCCTATGTCGCACCGATTGCCTACACCCTTGAATGGTTCATGTTCTGGAGTGACAAAGCGCGCGTCGCCACCTTCGGCATTGCCTCAGTGTTCGGTCTGATACTCGGCTCGTTCGTCTATTCGATCGCCACCAAAACTTTCCGCTGGGAAGGCTTTCGCGATGTCGAGGACACCGCCAATCATCTGGCCGGCGGCGGGTTGATGGGCTTTGGCGGCGTCACCGCGCTCGGCTGCACCGTGGGGCAAGGCCTGAGCGGCGTCTCCACCCTGGCAGCAGGCTCGTTCCTGACACTGGCCGCCATCATCGCCGGATCCTGGGCCGGGTTCAAATACCAAATCTGGCGGCTCGACAACAGCGCGTAATTGAGAGGAAAAATCGGCGGTTTCCCGCGTATTTTTCCTACCTTGCGGTTGACCCCCGCAACGGTTTTACGTTATAATTTTTGGCTCAATGGGTCGTTAGCTCAGCTGGTAGAGCAGCGGACTTTTAATCCGTTGGTCGACAGTTCGAATCTGTCACGGCCTACCAAATTGAAAAATGCTTGAAAAATGCTTGAAAAATGCTGAATCTGCGTTGAATCAACGTTGAAGCAGCGCGCAAGAGTGAAAACGGGGCATTCCGCAAGGTTTGCCCCGTTTTTTTGGTGCTGTCAAAAGAAACCCCGGTCGAAACCCCGGTCAATCCGCCCTGACCACCGTGCGGTAGTGGTAGATTCTTGGGTTCGACCAATTCAACCAACACCACAAGGAATCTCCGTGCAAAGCTACGACGTCACCGAATGGGGCAAGCCCCTGCAACTCTCGATCAAAGACATCCCCACGCCGCAGGGCACTGAGGTGCTGGTCAAGCTCAAATATTGCGGCGTCTGCCACAGCGATGTGCATATCCGCGACGGCTATTTCGATCTGGGTGGCGGCAAGAAGTTTTACATGAGCGAGCGCGGCATGAAACCGCCGGTGACGCTCGGGCATGAACCCTATGGCACCGTCATCAGCGCTGGCCCCGATGCCGCCGCAGCAGGACTGGTGCCGGTCGGGCAAGACCGCCTGGTATTCCCGTGGACTGGCTGCGGCACCTGCGCGCGCTGTGTCGAGGGCAAAGACAACTGGTGTGCTGCGCCGCGCTTCATCGGCATTCAGCGTCCGGGCGGCTATGGCCAATATTTGCTGGCACCGCACCCGCGCTATCTGGTCGATGCCAGCGGCGTGGACCCGGCCTACGCGCCGATTCTGGCTTGCTCTGGCCTCACCACCTACAGCGCGATCAACAAATTGAAACCCTTCAGCAATGATGGCTGGACCGTCATCATGGGTGCCGGCGGCTTGGGCCTGATGGCGCTGGCAATGCTGCGCGCGATGGGCGAAACCCGCGTCGTCTGCTGCGATATCGACGCTTCCAAACTGGGCCCAGCGAAAGATGCCGGCGCGGCGCAGGTGATGAACCCGGCTGATGCCGACACCTTGACCAAACTGCAAGCACTGCCCGGCGGGGTTGCCGGTGTAGTCGATTTGGTGGGTGCCACCCAAACTGCGCAACTCGGCATTGCAGCCTTGCGTAAGGGCGGCCGCTACGTCGTGGTCGGATTGTTCGGCGGCGAAATTCCAATGTCGCTGGTGCCGATGGCGCAGCGTGCAATTACTGTGCAAGGCTCGTATGTTGGTGATGTGCAGGAGCTGCGCGAGGTAGTGGCATTGGCGCAATCGGGCAAGCTCAAACCGATTCCAATCGAGACGCGGCCTGCAACGGAAATCTCGCGCACGCTGGATCAACTCAAGGCCGGCACGGTGATTGGGCGCGTGGTCGCCAAGATGGACTGACGCTGGATTGCCACCTTGATCTGAATACCCTCATGGCCAATCCCACTCGCGGCACGCGCGGCATGGCGGTCGCGCCGCATTCCCTCGCAGCACAATCCGCGCTCGCTGTGCTGCGTGAAGGCGGCAACGCAGTCGAGGCGATGATCGCGGCCACCGCCACCATCACGGTGGTCTACCCGCACATGAATGGGATTGGCGGTGACAGTTTTTGGCTGGTGCGCTCGGTCAAAGACGGCGTAACCGGCATCGACGCCTGCGGTGCGGCGGCAATGAATGTGTCGCGCGCAAGCTACGCAGGCCGGGCTGCGATTCCGTTTCGCGGCCCGGCGGCGGCGATCACGGCAGCAGGCACCGTATCGGGTTGGGACGCGGCCTATCGCACCTCGCGCGAGCGGCTCGGTGGACGCCTGCCGTTGTCGCGCCTGCTCGAAGATGCGATTCACTACGCCACCCACGGCATCGCGGTGACAGCCTCGCAGCATCTGAACACCAGCAAAAAACTCGCCGAATTAAAAGACGTGCATGGCTTTGCTGCGACGTTTCTCATCGACGGCGCACCGCCCGCGACTGGCGCGCTATTCAAACAACCACGCCTGGCCACCACGCTCAAATCCTTGGTGGGAGCGGGTCTTGGCGATTACTACACGGGTGCGCTGGCGCGCGCCATCGCGCACGATCTGCACGTAGCAGGCAGCCCGGTGTCTCTGGCCGACCTGCAGGCGCACAAGGCGTTGATACGCACGCCGCTGCAGTTACAGCATTCCCTGGGCACGCTCTACAACATGCCACCGCCAACCCAAGGCCTCATCAGCCTGATGATTTTGGGGCAGATGGACCGCATGGGGCTGGAGCGTGCCGATCATTTGTCAGCCGATTTTGTCCACGCCGCCGTCGAGGCCACCAAGCGCGCGTTCCGGGTGCGCGATCAGTACATCACCGACCCGGCAACGATGATGAAGAACGGCGCGCCGGACGCGCAATCGTTTCTCGATGCCGCCAGTCTCGATGCCCACGCTGCCGCCATCAACATGGCGCAAGCCGCGCCGTGGGGCGCGGGGCGCGGCCCGGCCGACACCATCTGGATGGGCGCGATTGACGGTGATGGCAATGCCTGCTCCATCATTCAATCGATTTATCACGAGTTCGGCTCCGGTGTGGTGTTGGGCGAGACCGGCATCAATTGGCAAAATCGCGGCGCATCGTTCGCGCTTGACCCTGGGCACATCAACACGCTCGAACCTGGCAAGAAACCGTTCCACACGCTCAACCCGGCGCTGGCCCTGCTCAATGATGGCCGCGTCATGGTCTACGGCAACATGGGCGGCGATGGCCAGCCGCAGAGCCAATCAGCCGTATTCACCCGCGCCGCTGTGATGGGGCTCAACCCGCAAGATGCGGTCGCTGCGCCGCGCTGGCTGCTTGGGCGCACCTGGGGGCAGACCACGGACTCACTCAAGCTCGAAGGCCGCTTCCCCGCTGCCACCGTGACAGAATTGAGGCGGCGCGGCCACGACGTCGAGATGTATCCTGACTATGACGAAACGCTCGGCCACGCCGGTTGTGTGATTCGCCACGCCAATGGCAATTTTGAGGGCGGGTTTGACCCGCGCTCAGATGGCGGTGTGGCGGCGTGGTAGTGATGCGGTGATGCTCTAACACCCATCAAAGCACCCCCCCATCAAACCTCCCCGCATCAAACCCCCCGCATCAAACCCCCCGCATCAAACCCCCTATTCATCCGCTCCCAATGCCCATTTACGAATACCAATGCAAGGCTTGCACCAAGACGTTTGAACTGCTGGTGCGCTCGGCCACGGTGCCGCAATGTCCGCATTGCGCCAGTTCGCAGCTGCAAAAGCTGATGTCCAGTTTCGCGCAGGGCACGCCCGCGCTCTCCTCTACCTTCGTGCCGCCGGGCACGCGCGGTCATCCGGACAATTGACACCATGGAGCGCGTGCGTCTGGACAAGTGGCTATGGGCGGCGCGCTTTTTCAAAACGCGCTCGCTCGCCACTGCCGCGATTGACGGCGGCAAGGTGCTGCTGAACCACGAGCGCGTCAAACCAGCCAAAGAGGTCAAGGCCGGCGATGTGATGCTGGTGCGCACGCCAGCGGGCAGTTTCACCATCAACGTCAAGGCGGTATCAGACAAACGCGGCAACGCCACTGCAGCGCAATTACTGTTCGACGAAACCGCCGAGAGCCGCGCTGCGCGCGTCGCCGAGGCCGAGCACAAAAAGCGCTTCTCCGAACCGGCCGATGCCATCTTCGCGCGCCCGACCAAAAAAGACCGCCGCGACCTGGAGCGCTTGCGCGGCAGCTAAAAGCTGCCCCATGCATAATCGGCGCATCGGCCACGCCGCATGTGCCACGCAAGCATCCAACATCGGCCAAACAATTTTCACCAGCCACACCACAGACTTCACCAAAGAGTTCCCTGGAGCCGCCCATGAAAACCACTCTCACTGCCGCGCTCACTGCGCTCACTGCGCTCACTGCGTTGTGTGCCCTCGCATCTTCCCCGGCACTGGCGCAGCCCTACCCCAACAAACCGGTGAAAGTCCTGGTGCCCTTCGTGGCCGGCGGCACCAGCGACATCGTCGCGCGCGCCATCGCGCAAAAGCTCACCGAAGCCGGCTACACCGCACTGGTCGAAAACCGCCCCGGTGCCAACGGCTCGATCGCCGGCGAAGCGCTGGCCAAGTCACCGCCCGACGGTTACACCATCATGGTCGGCTCGATCGGCGTGCTCGCCATCAACATGAGCCTGTACAAGCACCCCAAGTACGACGTCCTCAAAGACCTCGAAGCCGTCACCGTCGCCATCAGCACGCCCAACGTGCTCATCACCCCGCCCAATTTCCCGGCGAACAACCTCAAAGAATTCATCGACCACGCACGCAAAAATCCGGGCAAGATTTCCTACGGCTCCTCCGGCTCGGGTTCCAGCGATCACCTCTCGGCCGAATTGTTCAAACAGCAAACCAAAACCTTCGGCGTCCACATCCCCTATCGCGGCGGCGCCGCCGCGCAAGTCGACATCATGGCCGGCGTGATCGAAGCCTCGTTCCAGAATTTCGGCACCGTGGTGCCCTACATTCGGGCCGGCAAGATGAAGGCGCTGGCCGTGACCTCCAAAGCGCGCATGCCGCAATTGCCCGAGGTGCCAACCATGATCGAGAGCGGCATGGCCGGCTTTGAAGTCACCTCATGGCAGGCCGTGGCCGCGCCCAAGGGCACGCCCAAAGACATCATCACCAAGCTCAACGCTGACATCACACGCGGCCTGCGCGCGGCCGACATCAGCAAGCGCTTCGGCGATCAGGGCCTCGATATCGTCGCCAACACGCCTGAGCAGGCGGGCGCATTTTTCAAGCAGGAAATCGAACGCTGGGCCACGGTGGTCAAGGCATCGGGTGCTGCGGTCGATTGAACGCAGCGTCCTGAAAATCGCAGCATCACCCTGAAACCCTTGCGCACCAACGGTTATAGCGGTATGCCGTCATTTTTCGCTGGTACCGGAACGATCGGTGACACACGCAGGCCAGACCGCGTGTAGCACTCACATGGCGGCACACCAAGCACACCGGCCACACCCGCCCCAAATGGCACCAGCGCGTTACACCGCGCGGCACCAGCGCGTTACACCGTCATGCCGCCCGACACCTCAAGCACCGCGCCATTGATGTAGCTCGCATCGTCGCTCGCCAGAAACGCATAGACGCTCGCCACTTCTTCCGGCTTGCCAAGCCGCCCGAGCGACACCCGCCCCGCCAGCTGCTTCATCACGTTCTCAGGAATCGCATCCAGAATGTGGGTGGTGATAAACCCCGGTGCCACCGCGTTGACGCGAATCCCCTTCGGCCCCAATTCACGAAACCAGGTCTTGGTAAACCCGATCACGCCAAACTTGGTAGCAGCGTAATTGGTCTGGCCGAAATTGCCGTAGAGGCCGACGATGGAAGACGCGTTAAGAATCACGCCGCTGCCCTGCTCAATCATCGTCGACACCACCGCCTGCGCGCAATTGAACACGCCCTTGAGATTGACATCGATCACCGAATCAAACTCCATCTCGGTCATCTTGAGCAAACGCGCGTCCTTGGTAATGCCGGCGTTGTTGACCAGAATGTCGATGCGGCCACACAAGCGCTTCACCTCGGCCACCAGCGCATCCACACTCGCGCGCTGCGTCACATCCACAATCAAACCATGCGCCGCCGCGCCCTGCCGCGTGCCTGCACCATCCGGCGCGCTTGCCGCGATCGCCGCACACTCCGCCACCGCAGCCTCAATCTGATCGCGCCGTAAATCGGCAATCACCACCGTCGCGCCTTCACGCACAAAACGTTTTGCCGTAGCCAAGCCAATGCCGTTGGCCGCGCCGGTGATGATGGCTACTCTATTGTTCAACCGCATGGTTCAGTCCGCCTTGATGGAATCAAAGCGGCGGATTGTAGCGAAGCGGGCGGCACATCCAAAAAAACCAGCGCCGACACCGGCCGAGATGAGCGGCGATTGAACAATGGCGGCGAGCAACCAGCCGTCAGCAGTCCGGCCGGCCGTAGCGCTGCATGCAGGTGTTGCGCAGTTGCTGTTTTTCGTTGGCGAGGCGGCGCTCGGCGTCCTGCTGCACCTGGCGTTTCTCGGCTTGCTCGGTGCGTTCGCGCTGTTGCTGCTGATGTTCCACCTGCCGGGCAGCCGACTGTGCCGCGTAATCGGCCTGGCGCGACTGGTCTTGCGCTTCGCGCACCGACTGCTGCGCCTCCCGCTGAAACGCGCGGTCCTGACTTTGCTGGTCGCGCTGCTGCTGATTCTGAAACCGGACCTGCCGGCGCTCTTCCTCTGCCGCCTGCAGCTCGGCCTGCTGCTTCTTCTCCTCTTCGGCAATCTTCAGGGCTTGCTCGATCAGTTGCTTGGCCATCTTGGCCTTCGTTTGCGCGTGGTAGTACCACATGCCCGACACCGCCAACACAATTGCGCCGATGATGAGGACATTGCGCGAAGACAACCAGCCCGGTCTGTCGTCGTCATAGGCCGGTGCCACTGTCACCGTCTTCACACCGGCGCTTTTGAGGCGGCGGTCATACATGGCGCGTGAATCCGGATTGGCGAGCGTCTTGTAGGCCTGCTCTATGCCCTGCCACTGGATGCGCGCGTTGTCGTCGCTGTCGAGCTTGGCTTGCGGGTAACCAACTTTGCGGCGCAGGTAGGCCTGCTCCAGATCATCCGCATCGACGCCAGGATCAATGCCGAGAATGGTATACAGCGTTTTCATGTAGCTCCCAGATGTTTCATTGAAGTTTTGTTTTAAAAACGAAGCGGCGATTTTGCCATAGCGAAGTCGAGTATTTCATTGGCATATGCGGCGAAGTCCGACAGGCCGTGATCGCTGCCTTGAATCACTTTGTGGCGCGCGCCCGGGTAGGCTGCCACCATCTCGCGCCAGTCGAGCAGCTCGTCGCCGGTGGCGGCAACGAGGAAGTAACGCTCCGGCTGCGTGATGGCCGTGACATGCATTTGGCGCAGTTCGCCGAGCCAGGCTGGTTTGAAATCAAAGTCTGCTCCGCCGGGGTGGTAGGCCGTTTGCGGGCCAGTGTGGCCGGCGAGTTTTTCAAATGCGCGCAGGGCCGGGTTGAGGAGCACGGCGCGGCAGCCGAGTTGTTCGGCAAGATAGGTAGCGTAGTAGCCGCCGAGGGAACTGCCGATGACGGTGAGATCGGCGGGTGCGGCGGATTGCGCGAGTTGGCGCGCCAGTGCGATGGCGTCTTGCGGGCGTGGCGGCAGTTGCGGGCATAGGTAAGCGTCTGCACGGCCCGCATTGGCAGGGGCCATGCGCTTGGCGAGCCATTGCGCTTTGAACGACTGCGGTGAGGAACGGAATCCGTGCAGATAGAGAATCATGGGGCTGCGGGACGCGGGAGACTGGTGCGGAACGCGGAATGCGAGTCGCGGGGCGTGGGCGCGTTAACGCTGGCGCAGGCCTTCGAGCAGCTTGGCATGCACGCCGCCGAAGCTGCCGTTGCTCATGACGAGTATCTGGTCACCTGCGCGTACTACCGCAAGAATGGCTCCCACCAAGGGTTCCAGGGCATCATAGGCGGCCGCTTTGGTCCCCAGCGGTTGGAGGGCTTCGGCCAGATTCCAGCCGAGAGCGTCTTTGCCTTCGTTGGCACCGTAGCCAAACACCCGGTCGGCACCGGCGAGGCTGTGCGGCAGCGCGGCCTTCATGGTGCCGAGCTTCATGGTGTTGGAGCGCGGCTCCAGCACGGCGAGAATGCGCGCACCCGTGCCGGCTTTGGCGCGCAGGCCGGCGATGGTGGTTTCAATCGCGGTGGGGTGGTGGGCGAAGTCGTCGTAGACGGCGATGCCATTGACGGTGCCGCGCAGTTCCATGCGGCGCTTGACGTTTTTAAATAGCGCCAGCGCGGCAATTGCATCGGCCGGTGCCACGCCTACATGGCGCGCGGCGGCAATCGCCGCCACCGCATTCATGCGGTTGTGCTGGCCCATGAGTTGCCAGCGCACCCGCCCCTGCACAGCGCTGCCCGCTGTGCCGCCCGCGTTGCCAGCCGCAGTGCCGCCAACAGTGCCGTTGAATGCCACTTCAAACGATCCATCTGCATCTGGCGGGCCTGCCTGCCAGGCGGGCGGCGTTGCGCCATCCTGCGCGCTGCCGAAGGTTTCGAGTTCACTCCAGCAGCCGCGCGCCAGCACCCGCGCCAAACTCTCTTCGTGCGCGTTGACGATGAGGCGGCCATTACGCGGCACGGTGCGCACCAGATGGTGAAACTGGGTTTCGATGGCGCCGACATCAGGAAAAATATCGGCGTGGTCGTATTCGAGATTGTTGAGGATGGCGGTGCGCGGGCGGTAATGGACGAACTTGCTGCGCTTGTCGAAAAATGCGGTGTCGTATTCGTCGGCTTCGATCACGAACAGCTTGGCGGCGTCTCCCGTGTGCGCGCCGGGGTTGCCAGGGGTGCCGGTACGGCCCGCTGCACGCGCCGAGATGCCGAAATTCTCCGGCACACCGCCCACCAAAAACCCGGGCGCGCGCCTGTTGTATTCGAGAATCCACGCCAGCATCGAGGTGGTGGTGGTCTTGCCGTGGGTGCCGGCTACGGCAACCACATGATGGCCGGCGAGTAAATTTTCGCCAGCCCATTGCGGCCCCGACACATAGGCGGCACCGGTATCAAGGATCACTTCCATCAGCGGATTGCCGCGCGAAACGACATTGCCAATCACGAACAGATCCGGCTTGAGGCCGAGTTGATCTGGTGCGAAGCCTTCGATCAATTCAATGCCCAGCGCTTCCAACTGAGTGGACATCGGCGGATAGACATTGGCGTCACAGCCGGTGACGCGATGGCCCGCCGCGCGCGCGATGGCGGCGATGCCGCCCATGAAGGTGCCGCAAATACCGAGAATATGAATGTGCATGGAGTGGGCCGGGGACGATGGGCGGCAGCGCGAACGCATGCCGGAGTGCGAGCGCCAGTGCGGGGCGGCTGATTGTATCGCTCCGCATTTTTGCGCCGCCGGATCCGCCCTCTGCGCCACTACAATTGCGCCATGACACAGCAGAGCAAACAGGCCGGACACGCGGACCGGACCCGCAAGGCGATCGCTGCGCAGGCGGCCCGCTTGATGGCGCAAGACGGCATTGCCGAGTTTGGCGCAGCCAAGCGCAAGGCAGCGCGGCAACTCGGCGCAGCGGACGCGGCTGCGCTGCCCTCGAATGAAGAAGTGGAGATTGAACTGCGCGCCTATCAGGGCTTGTTTCAGAACGACGAGCAACGCGCGCGTCTGGCCGGGATGCGAGAGATCGCACTCGACATCATGACCACCTTGCGCGCCTATGCGCCCTGCCTGACCGGGCCGGTGTGGAACGGCACGGCCGGGGGCACCTCGGCCATCGTGATCGATTTGTTTGCCGAGTCACCCAAGATGGTCGAGGTCTGGCTGCTCGACGCCGAAATTCCCTACCGGGTGCTGGAGTGGCCGCACTTCAACCGCGCCCTGGAGCGCCGCGTGCCGGTGCTCTCGTTCAAACATGCAGGCCACACGGTCAATCTGGCGCTCTACGCGGCAGACGACCAGCGCGGCGCGTTGTTGCCCGATGCGAACGGTGTTGCCGCACGCGGCACTATCGCCGCCGTGCAAAAGCTGCTGGACGAGGCGCTTGCGCCATCATCGGGATCAACACCGGAGTCAACTCCGGGGTCAACTCCGGCGTCCACATTTTTAGCGGCGATCCGTTAGAGCGGCCACATCGTGTCCGCCCGTCTGCACCTGAACAAACCGCTTGTCATCGCCGTCGTAGCGGGGGCGTTGGCGGGTGCCGGCGGGTTTTTGATGCATTGGCACAACGCCGGCCCTGACGCCGCGCCGGTTGGCGCCTCAATCCATCGCGCGGGTGGCCCAGCAGCGGCGGCGTCAATGGATGCTCTGTGGGCGGCACAAATGAAGGATTTGTCTGGCCGCCCGGTCAATTTGGCCGCCTACAAAGGCCGGCCCTTGGTCGTTAACTTCTGGGCAAGCTGGTGCGCTCCCTGCATCGAAGAAATGCCGGATTTTCAGCGGGCAAGTCAGACCGATATTGGCAAACGGGCACAATTTGTCGGCATTGGAATTGATTCTGCCGTCAAAATGCGGCCATTTGCGGATAAACTCGGCATCACCTATATTCTGCTTGAATCCGATGCCGCAGGATTGGATCTCGTAAGGGCGGTTGGGAATCCGTCTGGTGCCCTGCCGTTTACGTTGATCCTGGATCGCACCGGTGCGCCTGTCGTCAAAAAGCTGGGTAAGCTGGAATACGCCGAACTCATGTCCGTACTCGCTGGACTGTAAAATTGACGCCATTGGGCCACCGTTAATTTCCGGTAAAATCGCCCTTTGTTCTGTAAATTGCCGCCTTTTTAATGAATGCGCGATTTGGATGTGCCGTGGGATAAAATTCATCCAGATGGAATACCCGACGCCATTTTCAAGCGTCATTGCACGAAATGCAGAAATTTAGGTAATTTTGACAGAAATTAAAGGTGGTTTAAGTGGACTTAAGAAAACTTAAAACTCTGATCGAACTCGTCGAATCTTCCGGCATCAGTGAGCTGGAGGTGACCGAGGGCGAAGAGAAAGTGCGCATTGTCAAATCCGGACAAATGCCAGCAGGCATGCCGGCGCAATTTATGCAGATGCCCGCGCAATTCTCCCCTCAGTTTTCAACCCTATTTGCGCCTCAGGCCGCGCCACCGCCGACCGCCCCAGCGGTGCCAGAAGCCCCGGTCACGCCACCCGCACCATCAGGTCACCCGCTCAAGTCGCCGATGGTGGGCACGTTTTACCGCTCGGCAGCGGCTGGCGCCAAGGTGTTTGTCGAGGTCGGCTCCGAAGTCAAGGAAGGCGACGTGTTGTGCATCATTGAGGCGATGAAATTGATGAATGAAATCCCGGCAGACCGGGCTGGCGTGGTGCGGCAGATATTGGTGGAGAACGGACAGCCGGTGGAATACGGCCAGGTGCTGTTCGTGATCGAGTGATGCACGCACCTGCACCGGACAGACCTCCCCATGCCGATGTTTGAAAAAGTATTGATCGCCAACCGCGGCGAGATTGCCCTGCGGATTCAGCGCGCCTGCCGCGAAATGGGCATTCGCACGGTGGTGGTTCATTCCGAAGTCGATGCCGAGGCCAAGTACGTCAAACTGGCCGATGAATCGGTGTGCATCGGCCCGGCCCCATCGCCTTTGAGCTACCTCAACATGGCCGCCATCATCAGCGCCGCCGAGGTCACCGACGCGCAGGCGATTCATCCGGGCTATGGTTTTCTATCGGAGAACGCGGATTTTGCCGAGCGCGTCGAGAAAAGCGGTTTCGTGTTTATCGGCCCGCGCCCCGAATCGATCCGGCTGATGGGCGACAAGGTGTCGGCCAAGCAGGCGATGCTTAAGACCGGCGTGCCGTGCGTTCCGGGCTCCGGTGGCGCGCTGCCGGACGATCCGAAAGAAATCATTCAAACCGCGCGCGACCTCAAGTACCCGGTCATCATCAAAGCGGCCGGCGGCGGCGGCGGGCGCGGCATGCGCGTGGTGCACACCGAGGCGGCGCTGCTCAACGCGGTGACGATGACGCGCTCGGAAGCGCAGGCCGCATTCGGCAATCCGGTGGTCTACATGGAGAAATTCATGGAGAACCCGCGCCATATCGAGATTCAGATTCTGGCGGATCAGCACAGCAAGTCCGTGTGGCTTGGTGAGCGTGACTGCTCGATTCAGAGGCGCCACCAGAAGGTGGTGGAGGAAGCGCCAGCGCCGGGCATCCCGCGCCGCCTGATTGAGCGCATCGGTGAGCGCTGTGCCGAGGCCTGCCGCAAGATCGGTTATCGCGGGGCCGGCACGTTTGAGTTTTTGTACGAGAACAGCGAGTTCTTCTTTATTGAAATGAACACGCGGGTGCAGGTCGAGCACCCGGTGACTGAATTGATTACCGGCATCGACATCGTGCAGGAGCAGATCCGGATTGCAGCAGGCGAAAAACTGCGTTTTCGCCAAAAGGACATCACGCTCAAGGGCCACGCAATTGAGTGCCGTGTGAACGCCGAAGACCCGTTCAAATTCACTCCCAGCCCGGGGCGTATCACCGGCTACCATCCGCCCGGCGGGCCTGGCATCCGGGTTGATTCGCACGCCTACAGCGGCTATTTTGTGCCGCCCAATTACGATTCGATGATCGGCAAAATCATTGCTTACGGCGGCGACCGCGCCCAAGCTCTGGCGCGCATGCGCATCGCGCTGTCCGAGACGATTATCGAAGGCATCCAGACCAATCTGCCGTTGCACCGCTTGCTGATGGACGACACCCATTTCATGGCGGGCGGCACCAGCATTCACTATCTGGAACAAAAGCTCGCTGCGCGTTCGTCCATCGACGATTGATTGACCGTGCCTTGGCGTGAGCTCCGGTTTGTGTGCGATGCGGCGCTGGCCGACACCATCAGCGACGCGCTGATGGACGCCGGCGCGCTCTCGGTATCGGTCGAGGATGCCGATGCCGGCACGGCGGCGGAACAGCCGCTGTTTGGCGAGCCGGGCAGCGCGGCTGAGGCGGCGTGGCGGCGCAATACCGTAGTGGCGCTGGTGGATGCCGGCATCGATGAGCACGGCATCGTGGCGGCAGCGGCGCGGGCAGCCGGCAGCAGCGCGCCGCCGGTCTTTACGTCGGCCGATGTGCCGGATCAGGACTGGGTGCGCCTGACGCAATCGCAATTTGATCCGATCCGCATCTCGGCGCGCCTGTGGATCGTGCCGACCTGGCACACCGCGCCTGACCCCAGTGCCATCGCGATCCGGCTCGACCCGGGTCTGGCATTTGGCACCGGCAGCCACCCGACCACGCGCATGTGCCTGGCATGGCTGGATCAGCATGTCAGCCCTGCCCATAGCGTGCTCGATTACGGCTGCGGCTCGGGTGTGCTCGCGATTGCCGCCGCCCTGCTCGGCGCACGCGCCGTGACGGCCACCGACATCGACCCGCAGGCCTTGATTGCCACGCGCGACAACGCGGCGGCCAACCGGTGTGAGGTGACGGTGTATGCGGCCGGTCATTTGCCCGCGGCCGAGAGTGCCAACGGTGCCAAGAGTACCAAGGAGGCAAAGGCAACAAGGGAGGCAGGTGAGACAAAAGCGGCGGCGGCTGCAGCCGGGGCAGAAAAAAAAGCCGACATCGTGGTGGCCAATATTTTGACCAACCCGCTCAAGGTGCTGGCACCGGCGCTGTCGGCCCGTGTGGCCGACGGCGGACGGCTCACCCTTTCTGGTATTCTCGATTCACAAGCGGCAGAGGTAGTTGCCGCTTACGCGCCCTTCATCCCCTTGGCTGCGTGGCGCGCTGAAGAGGGCTGGGTCTGCCTTTCCGGCCAGAAACAGCCGCGCTCCTGATACCCGACCCGGATTTCCCGTCATGACCATGTTGACGCGCTGCGCCGCCTGCGGGAGCACGTTCCGGATCACGCCGGAACAGCTGGCGGCACGTCAGGGAACGGTGCGCTGCGGTGCGTGTGGAGAGGTATTCAGCGCCATTCCGGGGCTGGCGCAATCGGGCCAGTCAAGTCACGACAGCGCTCCCGGCACCTCCGTGAGCAGCGGCTCAGCAAGCGCACCGTCCGCCGGATCGGCCACCGCGCCGCACACTGCCACACTGGACTCAACACCAGAATTAACCAGCGCCGAGATCGTGCGCAATGCACCTGCGACAAGCCTGGCAGCGGCGGCGGACAGCGCGGACGGAGGAGCGGCGGCGCCCGACGCCGCCGTGCCATCTGTAGTGCTTGAAGCGGCGGCGGTAGTGCTTGAAACGGCGGCGCGTCCTTCCGGGCGTCACTGGGGCAGTGTTGCGGGCGCGCTGGCAGCCATCGCCTTGCTCGGTTTTCAGGCAGCCTACTTCTACCGTAACGAGGCGGTGGCCCATTTTCCGGAAACCAAACCCTGGCTCCAGAAAATGTGCGTCCACCTGTCATGCCGATTTGATGTGCCGCGCGATGCGCAGGCCATCAGCATCGAATCACATGACCTGCAGGCCGATCCGGCCAATAAAAATCTGCTGTCGCTGATCGCACTGTTGCGCAACCGTGCCGGTTTTGCGCAGGATGCGCCGCACTTGGAACTGACCCTCACCGACGCGCAGGACGCCCCGATTGCGCGCAGGGTGCTGACCCCGCGCGACTATTTTGCCGCCGCGCCGATGGGCGCTGGCGCAGAACTCCAGATCCGGCTATCGATTGATGCCGGCCAGGCGCGCGCGAGCGGCTACCGCTTGTACGCCTTCTATCCCTAGATTGCGTCCGGTCAGGACCTCGCTGTCAGCGCCTTCCTGTCAGCACCTTACAATCAATCATCAACACTCACTTCACCTTAAGGCCAACCATGTCAGTTTTGATTTGCGGATCGATGGCGTTCGACAACATCATGGTGTTCAAAGGAAAGTTCAAGGATCACATTCTTCCCGATCAGGTCCACATCCTCAATGTCGCGTTTCTGGTGCCCGAGCTGCGCCGTGAATATGGCGGCTGCGCCGGCAACATCGCCTACAACCTCAAAATGATCGCTGGCAAACCGGAGGAAGAGCCGCTCATCATGGCCACCGTCGGCGAGGACAGCGATGCCTACTTCGAGCGGCTCGCCACGCTCGGGCTGGACGCCAAACACGTGGCGATGATCCCCGAAACGTTCACGGCGCAGGCCTTTATTACCACTGACCTGGACGACAACCAGATCACCGCGTTTCACCCGGGCGCAATGAATTCATCGCAGGTCAACCATGTGGCCGACGCCGCTGGTGTCAAGCTCGGCATCGTCGCGCCGGATGGCCGCGATGGCATGCTGCAGCACGCGCGCGAATTTGCCGAGGCCGGGGTGCCGTTCATATTTGATCCGGGCCAGGGCCTGCCGATGTTTTCCGGCGAAGAACTGATGGACTTCATCAGCATGGCCGACTACGTGGCGGTGAACGATTACGAAGCGCGCCTGCTGCAGGACAAAACCGGTCAAAGCGCGGAACAGATCGCCAAGCTGGTGCAGGCGATGATCGTCACGCGCGGCGCGGAAGGCTCGAGCATTTTTGCCGATGGTCAACGGCATGACATCCCGAGCGTTATGGCTGAACAGGTGGTGGATCCAACCGGCTGCGGTGATGCCTTCCGCGCCGGTCTGCTGTTCGGTATCGTCAACGGGCTCGATTGGGACGATACCGGCCGGCTTGCCAGCATCATGGGTTCGCTCAAGATTGCGCACAGCGGCGCACAAAACCATCGCCTCACGCGGGACGAAATTGGCGCCCTCTACGCCAAGCACTTCGGGTTCAGTTTGTGGTGACAGCAGTGCGGCGCGGTACGGCCCTTGTTTTCAGGAGACAACATGTCAACATTCATCATTAAGCCATATGCAAGAACCGCCCGCGGAACGGCTTGCGTGATCGCTGCCTGCACTGCTGCGTTGCTTGTGGCGGGCTGTGCTGGCCGTTCCACCTCAGGGGGCGTCTACACGCCGGGCCAGGCGCAACGTGAGCAAACCGTGCGCATGGGCGTGGTCGAAAGTGTCCGGCAGGTGACAATTGAAAAAGCCCCATCGGGCGTCGGCGCGGTGGCGGGCGGTGTGGTGGGTGGCGTTGCCGGCAGCAACGTCGGCGGCGGCAAGGGTGCCACCATCGGGTCGGTGCTGGGTGCTGTCGCGGGCGGCATTGCCGGTCAAGCGATTGAGGGCGGCATGGGCCGCAGCGCCGGACTGGAAATCACCGTCAAACTCGACAATGGCGAGTTGCGCGCGATCACGCAGGACGCCGATGAAGCCTTCAAGCCCGGCGAGCGGATCAGACTGTTATCGGGCAATGGTGTGACGCGCGTCACGCATTGAGAGGCGCTGCGTGAGCGGCACTGCACCCAGCACCGCGCCGTAACCGCGCAGCAGTATTGCCGCAGCGCGCGCTCAACGCAACGCCAGCAGCGCGGCTCCCTGCAGCCGGCCAATCATCAGCAGGCCAATTTGCAATAACACGATCAGCACCAGCGGCGACAAATCAAAACCGCCCGCCAGCGGCAGGCGCCGGCGAAACGGCTTGAGCCAGGGCGAGGTCATGGCATCGAACACGTCGCCAATCACGCTGTCAGCGCGCATCCATGAGAGCACTGCACAGATCACGGTGAGCCAGAGCATCAGGGTCAGGATCGTGGTGACCAGGCCAAACAGACCGTTGACCAGCCAGGCGGCGGCCAGCATGCCCGAGGTGAACATCGCGACGCGGCCGGTGGCGAGGGCGAACACGGCCGACAAGCCCAATTCGAGGATGCCTGCTGCTGCCAGGCTGGCCCAGTCGAAACCAAAGAAAGACAGCGCACCCCGGCTGATGCGCCGCAGCGGCAGCACCAGCCAGTCGGTCATGGCGCAAATGAACGCGCCCACCGGATTGCGAAACGGCACCCGCACCGCCTGCATGTGAAAGCGCAGCAGGGCGGCAGGCACCAGCAGCCAGTACACCGCCTTGACTATGACCATCAACACATCATCGAACATCAGCGCGCCGCTTTAGAATGAAAAATCCGCGAAGGGCAATGAACTGCTGTGCCCGGGTCGCGGATCAAAAATCCGGCCGCTTGCGCGGCCGGGGTGATGCGTACTACGCAAAGCGCGGTGGCAGTTCCGCCGCAGGAGCGTCCGGTTAGGGACGGCTGCCGGTGGGGAATGGCCAAGCCGCCGCCGGGTTGAGCGCCGGACGCATGCCCGGTGCCGCTGCCGTTGAGGGCCTAGCCGCTGCTGCCGGCCTTGCCGCCGGTTTCACAGCGGGCTTTGCTTTAGCAGCCTTTTTTTTAGCCGGCTTTTTGGCAGCCTTCTTTTTGGCTGCTTTTTTAGCCGGCTTTTTAGCCGCTTTCTTTTTTGCCGCTTTTTTCGCGGGCTTCTTCGCCGCCTTTTTCGCCGCTTTTTTCGCAGGCTTTTTAGCGGCCTTTTTCACGGCCTTTTTTGCTGCTTTCTTTGCTGGTTTCTTTGCTGCCATGTCAATCTCCTTGATGTGGTTACGGGAAAACAACTAAGCAAAAAACCCGTCTGGAATAGCCCGGATTATTCATCGGCGCAAGCCAAGCTGCTCTTCTTGCGCTAATGAATGCCGTACCGCCGCGCTGCCCGGGGGGCAAACAAGCGCGCGGCCTCGTCTCCAAAAAAAACGCCGGTGCGAAAACCGCCCGGCGTTTTTTCTGGAGACAATGCACAACTTTGCAGCAGCATTCGGGTTTTCGCAAAGGGGCAGCGCCCCTTGGGCTGCGAGTTCCAGTCCGTGTGTAAAGTTCGCATTTATGATCGGTCTGCAGTGATCCAACATTCCATCTCTTTTCAGGAAACCGTCCCTGATAATGTCTGCGCGTCAATTGCGCGTGCTGCACTGTCTGATCCAGCCATCTGTGTTCACGTCATTTCCGTGCTCGCTACATTTCCCGCAATCGCCTCATTCCCAATTAAGCGCGCCGCCCGTTTGATACTCGATGACACGGGTCTCAAAGAAATTGCGTTCCTTCTTTAGATCAATCATTTCACTCATCCACGGAAATGGATTCTCCTCGTTTGCGAACAAGGGGTCAATACCTATTTGCTGGCAGCGGCGGTTGGCGATGTAGCGCAGATAGCCTTTGAACATCGGCGCGTTAAGGCCGAGCACGCCGCGCGGCATGGTGTCCTCCGCATATTTGTATTCCAGATCCACCGCCTGCCGGAACAGCACACGGATTTCGTCACGGAACTCGGGCGTCCACAGATGCGGGTTCTCCATCTTGATGGTGTTGACCAGATCAATGCCGAAATTGCAGTGCATCGATTCGTCGCGCAGGATGTATTGATATTGCTCTGCAGCCCCGGTCATTTTGTTCTGGCGTCCGAGCGCGAGAATCTGCGCAAAGCCAACATAGAAAAACAGACCTTCCATCAAACAGGAAAACACAATCAGACTCTTTAACAGGCTCTGGTCATTCTCCATCGTGCCGGTCTTGAAATGCGGGTCGGTCAAGGTGTCGATGAACGGGATCAGAAACTCGTCCTTCTCGCGAATCGACGACACCTCGTGATACGCATTGAAAATCTCGGCCTCATCGAGCCCAAGGCTCTCGACGATGTACTGGTAGGCATGGGTGTGAATCGCCTCTTCAAACGCCTGGCGCAGCAGATACTGGCGGCACTCCGGTGCGGTGATGTGGCGGTAGGTGCCCAGAACAATATTGTTCGCCGCCAAACTGTCGGCAGTGACGAAGAAGCCTAGATTGCGCTTGATGACACGGCGTTCATCTTCAGTCAGCCCCTTGGGGTCTTTCCAGAGCGCAATGTCGCGGTTCATGTTGATTTCCTGCGGCATCCAGTGATTCGCGCAGGAGTCGAGGTATTTTTGCCACGCCCACTTATATTTGAATGGCACCAGCTGATTGACGTCGGTCGAGCCGTTGATGATGCGTTTGTCAGCAGCATTGACGCGGCGCGCTTCGGGCGCGGCACCTTCACTCGCATCGGGCAGCACTGAACGAGAACCCGGCATGCCG
>JANOYK010000818.1:0-2502 GCA_031428855.1 Burkholderiales bacterium
CGGTGCAGCGGGTCCACCACCAGCGGCGAGTTGACGACCTCTTCAACTGTGACCACGTCGCGCAGCATGGCGTGCGGGTTGTGCTGCGCGTGATGCGAGGCGGCCACTTTGATCCACGCCAGTTGTTCGCTGGTGGTGCCAAATTCGTGCATGTGGCGCATCGCCGCCATGCCGTAGCCGTTGGCGGTACCCAGGCCATAGGAAAATTCGAAGCCGGCGTCGGGTGCCGCCGCGCCGTAGTTGCGTGCCTGCGTGCCGCTGGACCCTTCCGAGCGCGGCCGGCCTGCGAGGGTGATGAGGGCGACATTGCATTTGCCCAGCGCAATCGCTTCGGCAGCATGCGCGACGTGGACCAGATAGGACGAACCGCCGACATCGGTCGAATCGACATGGCGCACCTTGAGGCCCATGTAATCGACCATCGACAGCGGGCCGAGGCCGGGGGCATCGCCGGCGCAGAAGTAGCCGTCGATATCGTTCTTGGTGAGGCCCGCGTCGAGCAGCGCACCACGCGCTGATTCGGCGTGCAGTTGCGCCACCGATTTGTCCGGTGCCTTGCGGGTGGGGTGTTCGTACGCGCCAACGATGCAGGCTTTGCCTTTGATGCTCATGAAAGAAATCGCTCCCAGTCAAATGTAAAAAAAATTATGAAAATGTGAACTACTTCACAGACAAGACGCTGGTCCCGCACCTACACTGTACTTGTCTCCTCTGCCTTCCCTACGTCTCCTCCTCGGGGGGCAGTTTTAAAGCCGCTGCGTATTGTGCAGCGGCTTTTTTTTGTTGGCAGCTTTTGTGGTGTCTGCTATCACAGTGCGGTGCCATCGATTGCGCCGCGGTGCTGATTACAGTGCCTGCGGTTAGCAGCACCGGCCTCGACAGCGCCGCTATTGTATTGCCGGCCTGGCCCAATACCCGCTTCTGGAGCCATTCTCCAGATGATCTCGTCTGGTATTCATGCTGCCTCCTTCGTCGGTTGTGCTGCGGGGAAAAGCCCAAGGCAGAGAAATTCAAAAAGCAATATGCCGAGAGCCGCTTACAGAGCCATTGTCAGGCCATATGCGGTATGACAGCGGCTCCCATCAAGGGTTTGCGCGATGCGGTCTAACGGAAAATCAGTCGACCTTGGCGCCCGAGGCCTTGACAATCGGCCCCCAGCGGCCGACTTCGAGCTTGAGCAAGTCGCTCATGTGTTCTGGCGTGCCGCCCATGATGTTGTAGCCAAGACCTACCATTCGCGTTACAAATTCGGTGGCCTTAATACCGACATTGCCCGCCTCATTGAGCTTCCCTATCACAGGTCTCGGAGTTCCAGTCGGCACGGTGATGCCGAACCACACGCCGGCCTCATAACCCGCCACACCGGCCTCGGCGACGGTCGGCAAGTCAGGCAGGGCCGGGTCGCGTTTGCTGCCGGTGGTGGCGAGCGCGCGCAGTTTGCCGGCCTTGATATGCGGCAGCGCGGAGGGAATGTTGTCGAACATCAGCATCACTTGCCCGCCCAGCAGGTCAGTAACCGCCGGCGCGCTGCCCTTGTAGGGGATGTGCGTCATGTCCACCTTGGTGATGAACTTGAACATCTCGGCCGACATGTGAATGCTGGTGCCGCTGCCGGAGGATGCGTAGTTGATCTTGCCCGGCTGCGACTTGGCCAGCGCGATCACCTCGCCCACCGAGTTCGCTTTCACCGAGGGATGCAGTACCAGCACATTATTCAGAGATACCAGTGCCATAACCGGGGCCAGATCCTTGTTCGGATCAAACGGCATTTTGGAATACAGCGCCGGGTTGATCGCGTTGATGCCGCTGGTGGTCATGAACAGGGTGTAGCCGTCGGGCGCGGCGCGCGCTGCCTCGGCGCCGCCGATGTTGCCACCGGCACCCGGTTTATTGTCGACGGTGACGCTGACGCCAAGAAGCTTGGTCAGCTCGGTGGCAATCGCGCGCGAGGCAATATCGACCGCGCCGCCGGGCGGAAACGGGCAGATCAAACGAATCGGTTTGGCGGGGAAGGCCTGGGCGAATACGCCTGGCGCAGCGAGGGTCAGGGCCGTCAGCGCGGCAGCGAGTATCGATCGACGAGGGGTGCGGGTCATGCGGGTCTCCTGAGAGTGGGTGGTGAGTGAGGGCGTGGTGAGTGGCGGGCGTGTGGATTCCATTGTCCATCATTGCCAGGCGGCTGGTGCTTGGGCGCAAGCTCGGCGCGCAAGCTCGGTGGCTGGCGCGCGCGGTGGCCGCAATGCCGCGCGCGTGACGCGGCCGCGCCAAGCGGCTCACTGAAATGCGATGGCGGCGCTGATGCCGATGGTCCAGTTGCGGCGCGCGCCGGGCTCGAAAAAACGGCCATTGGTTTCGTTGACGATCACCGAGCCGGCGTAGCGGGCGTTGCCGGCATTGTCGAGGCGCACGAATTCGGAAACGCGCCAATCGCCGGCGCGCTGCTCCAGCCCGGCGCGCAAATTGACGATGGTGTAGCCCTCGGCGGCGTCGCTGTTGCGGTCG
>JANOYK010000819.1:0-8524 GCA_031428855.1 Burkholderiales bacterium
CTTCACCCGCAGCCGGCACATCCGACAAGCCCTGCACCTCAACCGGAATCGACGGCCCGGCTTCATCAATCGGCTTGCCGGTCTCGTCGAGCATGGCGCGCACTTTGCCGTAAACCGCGCCGGCCAGCACCATGTCACCGCGCCTGAGCGTGCCCGACTGCACCAGCAGGGTTGCCACTGGCCCCTTGCCCTTGTCCAGACGCGATTCGATCACCAGACCTTTGGCGGGCGCATCGCGCATCGCCGTCAGTTCCAGCACCTCGGCCTGCAGCAGCACCGCGTCAAGCAGTTCGTCAATCCCCTGTCCGGTGCGCGCCGACACCGGCACAAACTGCGCCTCGCCGCCGTACGCCTCGGGAATCACCTGCTCGGCCACCAGCTCCTGCGTGACACGCTCAGGATTGGCTTCCGGTTTGTCGATCTTGTTGATCGCCACCACAATCGGCACACCAGCCGCTTTGGCGTGGGCAATCGCCTCTTTGGTTTGCGGCATGACACCGTCGTCTGCTGCCACCACCAGAATCACAATGTCGGTCGCCTTGGCACCGCGCGCGCGCATGGCCGTGAACGCCTCGTGACCAGGGGTGTCGAGGAAGGTAATCATGCCCTTGCTGGTCTCGACGTGATAGGCGCCAATGTGCTGCGTGATGCCGCCCGCCTCACCCGCCGCCACTTTGGCGCGGCGGATGTAGTCCAGCAGCGAGGTTTTGCCGTGGTCGACGTGGCCCATCACGGTCACGACCGGTGCGCGCGGCACCAGCGCCGCATCCGAGTGCGTCTGCAGTCCGGCGTCGGACAAAAATGCTTCCGGGTCGTCGAGCTTGGCGGCAATTGCCACATGGCCCATTTCTTCGACCACGATCATCGCGGTGTCCTGATCCAGCACCTGGTTGATGGTGACCATCTGGCCCATCTTCATCAGACTCTTGATCACCTCGGCGGCCTTGACCGACATCTTGTGCGCCAGTTCGCCCACCGTGATGGTCTCAGCCACATGCACTTCACGCACCACGGCTTCGGCCGGAGCGGCAAATTCGGGCGTTTCGCGCTGCGTTGAATGGCGGCTGCGGCCCTGCTTGGGCCCGCCACGCCAGCCAGTGGCACCGCCAGCGTCACCGCGGGTCTTGATGGCGCGCTTCTTGGCAGCGTCATCCCCTTGCCATGCCACTGCGCCCATGACCGCCTGGGTCTTGACTGGCTTCTTGGCGGCTTTTTTCTCTGCATCACCCGGCTTGGCGGCTGGCTTGTGCAGCGTGCCTTCCTTGATTTGCTCAGCCGCCAGCTTGGCTTGCGCTGCGTTGTGTTCACGCAGCGCCGTATCGGCGCGCTCGCGCTCCTGACGCGCTGCCAAATCAGATGCCTGACGCTCACGCAGGGCCGCGCCGCGGCGCGATTCTTCTTCGCGAATTTTTCTCTGGGCGTCGTCAATCACCGACACCGGGCGGGCTGCGGCTGGTGCGGCAGTGCGCGCCTTAACCGGCGTAGCGCCAGCGTCAGCCGCCGCTTGCGCTGGTGCTGGCACCGGCGGCGCATCTGATGCCGGCGCTGCCGCTGCCGCCGAGGCAACTTCGGCAGCAATGCGGGCAGCCTCGGCTTCGGCAGCCGCCGCAGCGGCTTGCGCCGCTTGGTGTGCCAGCTCAGATGCTTTTGCGGCCTCAGCGGCAAGCGCATGCGCAGCCGCTTCGGCGGCAGCGGCCTCGGCGGCGGCGGCAGTGGCTGCTTCGGCCTGCGGATCGCGCTGCACCAAGACGCGCTTCTTGCGCACCTCAACCTGAATCGTGCGTGCCTTGCCGGTCGAATCTGCCTGCCGGATCTCGCTGGTCGATTTGCGCGTCAGCGTGATTTTCTTTTTGTCGGTGGCGGCAGCGCCGTGGCTCTTGCGCAGGAAGTCGAGCAGGCGCGATTTATCCTGCTCGCTTACCGCTTCACTGGCGGCCGTTTTCTCGACACCGGCCGTGCGCAGCTGGTCGACCAGGACGGCGACCGGCATTTTGAGTTCTTCGGCGAGTGTGGCAACAGTGGTGGTAGCCATGAATGGTTCTTTCTTGCGGATGGTGGATGGGAGAAACGCCGGACAGCCTGCGCGCATAGCGCGTCAGGCGTTCTCCTCCGCAAACCAATGCGCACGCGCTTTCATGATTAAGGCCTTGGCCGCTTCTTCGTTCATATGTTCAATCTCGGTCAGCTCGTCGACTGCCAGCTCGGCGAGTTCATCGCGCGATTTGATGCCGGCTTTGGCCAGCTTGGCGGCCAGATCGCGGTTCATACCTTCGAGATTGAGCAAATCTTCGGCAACGCCGTCGAGCGACTCTTCTGAAGCGATGGCAGCAGTCAACAGCGCATTGCGCGCGCGGTTGCGCAATTCGTTCACGGTGTCTTCATCAAACGACTCAATCTCGAGCATTTCATTGATCGGCACGTAAGCCACTTCTTCGAGCGTCGAGAAACCTTCTTCGATCAGGATGTTGGCGACTTCCTCGTCAACGTCGAGCTTTTCAATGAACATGGCGCGCGTGGCAGCGGTTTCGGTCTGCTGCTTCTGCTGCGATTGCTCCACCGTCATCAGGTTGATTTCCCAGCCGGTCAGTTCGGACGCGAGGCGCACGTTCTGCCCGCCGCGGCCGATGGCAATGGCGAGGTTTTCCTCATCGACCACCACGTCCATGCTGTGGCGCTCTTCGTCCACCACAATCGATGACACCTGCGCCGGGGCCAGCGCGCCGATCACAAACTGCGCCGGATCAGCCGACCAGATGATGATGTCAACCCGCTCACCGGCCAGTTCATTGGTCACTGCCTGCACGCGCGAGCCGCGCATGCCGACACAGGTGCCGATGGGATCGATGCGCTTGTCATTGCTGAACACGGCAATCTTGGCGCGCACGCCAGGGTCGCGCGCAGCAGATTTGATCTCCAGCAGGCCTTCTTCAATCTCCGGCACTTCAAGTTCAAACAACGCCTTGATAAATTCGGGCGAGGTGCGCGACACCACCACCGCCGGGCCGCGCTGCAAGCGGTCAATCTTGTGAATATAGGCGCGGATGCGGTCGCCGACGCGGAAGGTCTCGCGCGGGATCATCTGCTCGCGCGGCAGCGCCGCCTCCACCCGGCCCGACTCGATCAGCACGCGGTGGTTCTCGACACGCTTGACAGTGCCGTTAATCAGCTTTTCATTGCGCTCAAGGAAGTCATTGAGAATCTGGTCACGCTCGGCGTCACGGATTTTTTGCAGAATGGTCTGCTTGGCCGCTTGCGCGCCAATCCGTCCGAATTCAATCGGCTCCAGCTCTTCTTCGATGAAATCACCGATCTGCACGTCCGGATCTTCGTCACGCGCATCGGTGATGCCGATCTGGTTGTCTTCGCTTTCAAGGTCCGGCTCATACACCACCTGCCAGCGGCGGAATGCCTCGTGCTCGCCGGTTTCGCGGTCAATCTGCACGCGCACGTCGGCCTCGCCCTTGAAGCGTTTTTTGGACGCCGATGCAATCGCCTGCTCCAGCGCCTGGAACACAACATCTTTGGTCACGCTTTTTTCACGCGCCAATGCATCAGCCAGCAACAAAATTTCCCTGCTCATTCCATCACTCCTAAAACTCAATGACCGGCACCAGGCGCGCCTTGTCTACTTGCGCCCAGTCCAGCTCTGCCCAGACCCCGTCGACCGAAATCGCCGGCTTCCCGTTTACCTGCCCTGCCACGCCCTGAAAATTCTTGCGGATGCCATGCACGCCACCGAGCGGCATACGCAGCTTCAGCGTCACTTCAAGCCCGGCAAACCGCTCGAAATCGGACGGTTTTTTGAGCGGACGATCCAGCCCCGGTGACGATATTTCCAGGCGGTCGTATTCAATGTTTTCAACCGTGAACAGGTAGGTCAACTGCCGGCTCACCTTTTCGCAGTCTTCCACCGCGATCATCGCACCCATTTTTTTGCGCTTGGGCAGCGCTGCCACTGCCTCCGGGGTCAGATCGATAAACACCCGGATCAGCTTGCCGCGATTGGAGCGCTCAATATCGACCAATTCATAACCAAGCCCGGTCACGGTGGTTTCGATCAAGCCCGCTAAATCCATTTCCGCCGCCACAAACAAAAAATGGGCACGCTGCCCATTTAAAAATGTTGTCAGGCCGGCACAGTTCACTGCCCCGGTCAAACGTGTATCGGCTCTTGCTTCGAATACTTATCTCGCATCGAAGAAGAACCGCCTAAGCCGTTGGAATATAGCAGATTTTTGGACAAAACTCCAGAAAAATCCACCCCGGCCTGGCTTCACCAGCGCCCCGCCTGCCAGCCACGTTTACTGCGCGCCGCCCTCGCCCGGCTCCGGCATGATTTTCAATTTAGAACGGCGGTGAATGATGACCGGCATTTTTTTCGGCGGCGGCGTGCGTAGTTGCTCACGCCGGGTGGCGCTGCCAGCGCGCCTGCCGTCAAGCGTCATCATGCTCGGATCGAGTTTGCCGCGCGGACCGCGTGCGCCGCGCCCGGCTTTTTTCGCCGCCGGCCCGCGCCCGCGCCGCTGTTTTTCCGGCAGCGGGGGTTGCAGATCCGCGCCGCGTGCGCCTGCCAGCCGCCCCTTGCCGCGCCGTCTGCGCACTGGCTGGTCTGCACCAGCTGGCACCCCAGCCACACCGCCAACAGGCGCGCGCCCGCGCTCATTGCCACGCTCGCGCGGCGCAGCGCGGCCCCCGATACGGGGCGGTTTGCTGCCTTTCGCACGGCCCAGGATGCCACCGGCAGTTTCGCCCGGCATGTTGCCTGCGATGTTGCCCGGCATGCCGCCCAACATACCGCCCGCGCGCGCGCCTGCCACACGGCCCGCCGTCCGGCCTGGTTTGCGGCCAGGTTTGCGGTCTGCGCCACGGCCGGCTGCACCGCCGCCAGTCCGGCCCGGTGCAGTCCCGACATTCCCGTCCACCACAGCACGGCTGCCGCGCTGCTTGAAGCGCGGCGCCAGCGAGTTGCCGTCCACATCCTCCGGCATTGCCGGCTCAGCCATGAGACGGCTTGGCCCCACCTCAACGCTGGCGGCTGCAACCGGTGCGCCGCGCAGCAATTCTTTCAATTCCTCCGCCGTTGCCGGGCGGCTCTGCCCGCGCGCCAGCATGCGCGGCAATGAAATCGGCCCGAAGCGGGTGCGGATCAAACGGCTCACAGTCACGCCGACCGCCTCAAACATGCGCCGCACCTCACGGTTGCGGCCTTCGCGGATCATGACGCGGTACCAACGGTTGACGCCGGTGCCTTCGTCGGAAAACTCGCCTTCATCGAGCTTCATGAAGCGCGCCGGGCCGTCATCGAGCTCGATGCCGTCGAGCAAATTGTCCATCTGCTCGTCGGTCAACTCGCCCATCACACGGACTGAATATTCGCGCTCCATTTCATAGCGCGGATGCATCAGGCGGTTGGCCAGATCACCCGAGTTGGTCAGCAGCAGCAGCCCCTCGGTGTTGTAGTCGAGGCGGCCGACCGCCACCCATTTGCCCGCTTCGGGCGGCGGCACCTGGTCAAACACACTGGTGCGCCCTTCCGGATCGTCATGGCTGACGATCTCGCCGGTGGGCTTGTGATAAATCAACACCTCAGGCGTCTCGCGACCAGTGCGAATCTTGATCTGCTTGCCGTCAAAACGCACCACGTCGCGCCGCGTCATGCGGGTGCCGATACCGGCAATTTTGCCGTTCACGCTGACGCGTCCGGAGGCAATCGCCTCCTCCATATCGCGCCGCGAACCCAGACCGGCCTCGGCGAGTAATTTATGCAGCTTGAAATCGACCCCGACCGCCTCAAGCGCGGGTGCCTGAGGTTGAGACGGACGCGGCACTTTCGCCGCTCTTGTTTTTGGCCCGCGCGGCGCGGGCGGCGGGCGGCGGCGGGCGGATGCACGCTCCTGCCCCGGCACGGCCGCTGCTGCGGGTACGTCCGGTGGCGCCTCGGCAGAATGCCTCTCCGGCGCGCCAGTTTGTTCCCGTGCTTGTGTCCCAGCCTGGGCCCCAGCTTGTACTCCAGTCTGCACCCCGGCTTGTTTCGCCCCGCGCCCGCCGCGCCCGCGCTTGCGCTGCCGCCGCCGACGCGGCTGCCCGTCACCGCTGGCCCCTGCCGCCGGGCCGGGGCTGCCAGTCTGCACTGCGTCAGAAATGGCCGGCGCGGCGGTGGTCACACCGCCGCTGCCGGACTCGCCAGCGGCAGGCGCAGGCCCCTCGCCTGGAACATCGTGCGCATCAGGCTGCATCAGCCAAGTCCATAACTTTGTCCAGTTGTTCCAAAGGGGGTAATTGTTCCAATGACACCAAGCCCAGATCGTCCAAAAATATGCGGGTGGTGGCAAACAGGGCCGGCTTGCCCGGCCCGTCACGATGTCCGATGGCATCGATCCAGCCGCGGTCTTCGAGCGTCTTGATAATCTGGGGCGACACCGCCACGCCGCGAATTTCTTCAATATCGCCGCGCGTCACCGGCTGCCGGTAGGCAATGATCGCCAGTGTTTCGAGCACTGCGCGCGAATACTTCGGCGCTTTTTCCGGGTTCAGCCGCGCCAGATATTCACTGTATTGCGGACGTGTGTGAAAGCGCCAGCCGGTCGACATCGCCACCAGTTCCACCGGGCGCTCTTTCCAGTCTGCGCGCATTTCTTCGAGCAGCGCGCGCACCGTGTCGGCACCGACCTGATCGTCGAACAGCCGGCGCAGTTCGCTCAGCGGCAACGGCACCGCACTCGACAGCAGCGCTGCTTCCAATATATTTTTTGCTTCGATTGTGTTCACAAACACACCAGGGCTTGCCAGCGAGGCAGGGCCGCAAAGACAGCGTGATCAGATTCGGTGGACAGCGGCAAAATGGATCATTTATTGCGAACCATTCTCTGCGCAATGTTGCCTGCGCCCGCACCGGGGAATGCTCGCGTTGCAATCTGGCGCACCCGATCCCTGAGTAGCCGATCCATCGAACAGCGAGAGCAATAGAAATTATATACCACCGGCCCGCCAGCATCCCGGCTTGTTGCGCTGGCCGGATCTGCCGCGTCAGGCCCGCCCGCACCCGCGCTCAGGGCGCGCCGGTGAAATGTTTTTTAAAGCCGCCCCAGCAGGCGTCATACCCTGACTGAAGCGCTGGCGTTTCCATCGCAAACCTGGTCGGCCGGCAGACAAATTTGGTTTCAAACATGAAAGCCATTGAGCCATCGATCTTGTGCGGTTTGAGTTCGGCCACACTGGCTTTTTCAAACGTAGCCAGATCCGGCCCATGCGCGCTCATGCAATTGTGCAGACTCGCGCCACCCGGCGTGAAGCCGTCGGCCTTGGCATCGTAGCTGCCGTAGATCAGACCCATAAATTCGTTCATGACGTTGCGGTGGAACCAGGGCGGGCGGAAGGTGTTTTCGGCCACCAGCCAGCGCGGCGGAAAAATCACAAGGTCGATGTTGGCAGTGCCGGGGGTGTCAGTCGGACTGGTCAGCACGGTAAAAATCGACGGGTCGGGGTGGTCAAAGCTGACCGTGCCGAGCACCATGAAATTGGCCAGATCATATTTATACGGACAAAAGTTGCCATGCCATGCCACCACATCAAGCGGTGAGTGGCCCAGATCACAGGCCCACAAGTTGCCTTGAAATTTGGCGACCAGCTGCACCGGCTCATCGAGATTTTCATAGGCGGCCACCGGCGACAGAAAGTCGCGTGCATTGGCCAGCCCGTTCGATCCGATCGGCCCCAGATCGGGCAGGCGCAATAGCGCGCCATAGTTCTCGCACAGATAGCCGCGCGCGCTGCCATCGGGCAGTTCGACCTTGAATTTGATGCCGCGCGGAATCACGCAAATCTCGCCGGGTGCCACCTCCAGTTTGCCCAGTTCGGTAAACAAGGCGAGGCGGCCCTGCTGCGGCACCAGCAGCATTTCGCCATCGGCATTGTAAAAATAGCGGCGCGTCATGGAACGGTTGGCGCAGTAAATATGAATCGCGTAGCCGCTGCAGGCGGCAACATCGCCGCCGCCGCCCATGGTGGCGAGACCATCGACAAAATCGGCCGGCGTGTCCGGCATCGGCAGCGGATCCCAGCGCAGCCGGTTCGGCGGCGCATCCACTTCGGTGAACGGTGCGGAACGCAGCAGCCCATTGTCAATGCGGTCAATCCGCTGCATGGCACCGTGCATGGCCGACGGGCGCATCCGGTAAGTCCAGGTGCGCCGGTTGTGCGTGCGCGGCGCGGTGAATGGCGTGCCGCTGATGCCTTCGGCATAGAGGCCATAGGGCGCGCGCTGCGGCGAGTTGCGCCCGGCCGGCAGCGCGCCGGGCAGGGCTTCGGTGGCAAATTCGTTGCCGAAACCGGATTGATACGCCGGTGCCATTGCGCTGATTGACCTGTCGTTCATGCCTGCCCCGCCAAAGTGGAATGCAATGATGGAATTGTTATGCGTTCAGCCTGATTGCGCAAGCCCGGAACCTAAGTGTGACCGGATATCGGGAGGCGTGCCGCCGCCAGTATCCCGGCCCAGGCCAGACACAGAAAACCAAAGCAGAAA
>JANOYK010000820.1:0-2988 GCA_031428855.1 Burkholderiales bacterium
CACGTTGAAGAGCAGGGCGGGCGCGCGGAGTCGCGGCTATTTGGGCGTGACACTCGCCTGCCGGCAACGCTTGCCGTGCTGTACAACGCCGCGCTGGCCCACGGCAACGACTATGACGACACCCACAGCCGCGCGATCGTGCATGCCGGCGGTGTGATGGTGCCGACGGCGCTGGCGATGGCGGAGCGGCATTCGCGTTCGGGGCGCGATGTGCTGGCGGCCATCGTGGCCGGTTACGACATCGCTGCGCGCATCGGCATGGTGGCATCCAAGGGTTTTCATGCGCAGGGGTTTCATTCCACCAGCATCTGCGGCACGTTCGCGGCGGCGGCAACTGCTTCGATGTTGATGGGCTTGAATCAGGAGCAGACCACGCATGCGCTGGGCATTGCCGGCAGTCAGGCGGCCGGGTCGATGGAATTTCTTGCCGATGGCGCCTGGACCAAGCGCCTGCATCCGGGTTGGGCCGCGCATTCCGGCGTGAATGGCGCGGGCCTGGCGGCGCGTGGCTTCACCGGGCCGCGCAGTGTGTTCGAAGGGCGCTATAGCGTCTTTGCGTTGTATGCCACCGCCACGCCGCCGGAGATGGCGCTGGCCACGGCCGGGCTGGGCAGTGAGTGGGAAATCCTCAACACCGACTTCAAGCCCTATCCGTGCGGCCACTTCAGCCACCCCTACATGGACTGCGCGCTCAAGCTGCGTCGGGATGGCGTGCAGCCGGCCGACATCGAATCCATCGAGGCACGCGTTGCCAGTGCGATGGTGCCGGTGCTGTGCGAGCCGGCGGCCGACAAGCGGCGGCCGCCCACCGGCTATGCGGCGCGCTTTTCCCTGCCGATTTCGCTGGCCCTGATGTTCGTGCACGGCAGGGCCGAGATCGATGACTTTTCCGAAGCGCGCTTAGCCGAGCCGGCCATTCGCGACCTGTCGGACCGCATGCGCTATGTAGTGCCTGACCGAAAACCCCTTGCTCCGAGTGACGGCGGGGTACTTTATCGGAACGAAGATTTCTGGAAACTTGCATTTTGAGGGAATTTCCAGCGCATTGGTGGGCTACGGCAGGCGTTTCACCAGAATCTTCGTGCGAAGAGTGAGACCTATTTTGGCTTAAAAATAGCCACTAAATATCCAGTAATCGGTACACCATTTCCCCTCTCAAACGTTGATGTAGGACGGCCGAAAACGGTCTTGTTTTGATGAGAGAAGAAGACCATGCGCGTAGTCCAGAATGAGCAAATGATGATCGGTGAAGTTGACATCTCCAAGATGATCTTCGATCCCAAATCACGCGACGACATCCCCAAGATATTGAGAGGCTTGCAGTTCGTCTACACGAACATACCGCTTCGCACAACGATATTTGAATTGCTCGACAGTCAGATTGCACCTCGGGTGAGCAAGTGCAATGGCCGGCCCGGCATGGCCTTGTGGACGATTCTTGTCTGCGGCGTAATCCGGCTCGATTTGAATTGTGACTATGACCGCCTGCATGAACTCGTCAACCAACACAACAGCATTCGCGAAATTCTTGGCCACGGCGCATTTGATGATGTGCGCTACCACTTTCAAACCCTCAAAGACAACGTCGCGCTGCTGACCCCGGAACTGCTCGACGAGATCAACCAACTGATTGTCCAGGCAGGTCATATATTGGCAAAAAAAAAGGACGGCGAAGCGCTGCGTGGGCGCTGCGACTCCTTTGTGCTTGAAACCAATGTGCACTTTCCCACCGACATCAACTTGCTGTATGACGCCATGCGCAAAGTCATCACACTCACAGCCCAGTGGTGTGAATGCCGCGCCATCAGCGACTGGCGCCAACACGCCTACAACGTCAGGCACGTCAAACGCTTGATGCGCACGGCACAAAACAAAAAGCGCAGCAAGGCCAAGGCCCCTGAGCAAGTGGAGAAAAACGAGGCCCTCATCATCGAGGCGCATCAGGACTATCTCAACGTCGCACAAACCTACCTGGACAAAGCACGCGAGACGCTCGTCCTGCTTGAGAAACAGGCCACTTGCGACGTCCTCGATCTTGTCAGAAAAAGCGAAATCGAAGGCTTCATGGCACACGCCGACCGCCAAATTGCGCAAACTCGCCGGCGCGTGATTCAGGGCGAAGTCATCCCGCATGACGAAAAAGTCTTCTCGATCTTTGAGCCGCACACCGAATGGATCAGCAAAGGCAAGGCAGGTGTTTTGGTGGAATTGGGTCTCAAGGTGTGCATCCTTGAGGACCAGCACCAATTTATTTTGCACCATCAAGTGATGCAGAATCAGACTGACGATCAAGTGACAGTGGGCATGGTGGCCGAGGCGAAAAAGCGTTTCCCGACTTTGCATGCCTGTAGCTTTGACAAAGGTTTTCACTCCAAAGCGAATCAGATCGCATTAAGAGAGAAATTGGAGCTGGTGGCCTTGCCGAGAAAAGGTAAATTGAGCAAACAGGCACAGGAAGAAGAACAGGCAAAGGATTTCGTCAAAGCCCGCCGGGCGCACTCGGCGGTGGAGTCAGCGATCAACGGGCTGGAAGTGCATGGTCTGGACGTCTGCCCGGATCATGGCATCAAGGGCTTCAAACGCTATGTGGCCTTGGCGGTGGTGGCGCGAAACATTCACCGCATCGGCGCGATTTTGTGGCAACAGACAAAAGAGCGTGAGCAGCGGAAAACAAAATATGCGGATCGCGATACGACGCACAAACTGGCTGCGTAGCAAACGCGAACGAAGCCTCATTTTGCAAGTGGGATTTTAGAGATCAGGGGTTGCGCTCGTCTGGAAAGTGAAAAATTTCATGCTTCTGTCTCGAAAAATGAAAATCAAGCCCGAGCAGCGGGTGAGTACAGAAATAAAACCGCGAGTGCTTAAAATGTAAGCGGGTTATTTTTAAAAAAATGGGGTTTTCTGTCAGGCACTATTTACCCTGCCTTACGTTGCGCGGAAAACCATCGCACAAGGCTGGCACGGCCGCGTCGCGGTATCGCACAT
>JANOYK010000821.1:0-1512 GCA_031428855.1 Burkholderiales bacterium
TGAGCGCGCAGCGTGCATTGGAGATGGGCCTGGTCAACCGCGTGGTGGCACCGGATCAGGTGCTGCCCACTGCGCTCGATCTGGCGCGCCGCGTGTGTCTCGGCGCGCCGGTGGCACTGGAGAAAACCAAGGAGGCGATGGTGCGCTCCAGCGGCCGGCCGTTCGATGAGGCCTTTGCGATTGAGACCCAATGCACCAAGGACAATGCAGCGATGCCGGACGCGCGCGAAGGGCCGCGCGCGTTTATGGAGAAACGCGCGCCGGTGTTTCGTGGCCGGGCCGGCTGAGGGCTGCGCCGTATCACGCGGGTACAGTCACGCAATGACAGTTCAGTGATCTTTTATCAGAGAGAGGTTCACATGCGATTGAATCTGAAGCAACTCCTTCAAGCCACAGCCTTGGCCTGGCTGGCAGGTGTGACCGCGCCAGCAGCGCTCGCACAGGAGCCCTACCCAAACAAACCAGTGCGCATCGTGATCGGCTTCGGCCCCGGCAGCGGCACCGACATTCTGGCGCGCATGATCGGCGAAGAATTGCGCGTCGCGCTGGGCCAACCGTTTGTGGTCGACAACCGCCCCGGCGCGGGCGCGCAGATTGCCGCGAGCTTTGTTGCCAAGGCTCCCGCTGATGGCTACACCCTGTTCCTCACGTCCAACTCCTCGCACTCAGTCAACCCGCACATTTTCAAGAAGCTGCCCTACGACCCGATTGCGGATTTCACCCCGGTCGGCGGCCTCGCCTACTTTCCGTTTGTGCTCGCCGTCAATGCAACACTGCCGATCCGCACGCCGCCGGAGTTCGTCTCTTACGCAAACAACAACAAAGGCAAATTCTTCTACGCCTATGGCACGCCCACCGTGCAGATTCCGGCTGAAGCACTGAACAAACTGCTCAAACTTGACGCCACCGGCGTGCCTTACAAGAGCAGCCCGGCAGCCCTGACCGATGTGATCGGCGGGCAGGCGCAATACCTGGTGGTCGATCTCGCCTCGGCGCGCGCGCATCTGCAATCGGGCAAGTTGCGCGCGCTCGCCGTCACGACTGCCAGACGCACCGCGCTGGCACCGGAGCTGCCGACGATAGAAGAGACGTTCGGTCTGCGCGACTTCGATCTGGCCGCCTGGACTGGCTTGTTCGGCCCCGCCGGTTTGCCCAAGGACGTGACCGACAAACTCTCGGCCACGCTGCAGCAAGTGCTGGCCAAGCCCGCCGTGATCGAGCGCCTCAACGCCGCCGGGGCCGAGCCGACGCCATCGGATGCCGCCACTTTCGCAGCGCTGGTCAAACGTCAGCTTGAGCTATGGGGCCGCAAGGTGAAGGATGCAGGCATACTCCCTGAATGAGCGGGTGCGCGCCGCTCATCGATGATTGACCCGCCGGTCAATGCGAAGGAGCAGCCATGAAATGTTTTTTCTCCCAGTTCCCATCAAGTAAACCATCACGCGCGCGCGCAGGTGCAGTGTTAACGCTGCTGGCAGCGCTGTTCCCAGGCACCGCACTGGCGCAAACCTA
>JANOYK010000822.1:0-2539 GCA_031428855.1 Burkholderiales bacterium
ACGCGGCCACAACCCTCGATTTTCTGCGCGTACCGCCCGGCAACAATCTTGAAGCGCTGGCAGGCGACCGCAAAGGGCAGCACAGCATCCGCGTCAACGGCCAATTCCGCGTGTGCTTCGTATGGACACTTCGAGGGCCAACAAATGTCGAAATCGTTGACTATCACTGATGGAGTTTGACCATGGCCAAAAAACTTCCCCCGATTCATCCCGGCGAAATTTTGCGCGAAGAATTCATGAAACCACTCGGCCTGTCGAGCAATGCCGTTGCGCGCGCGCTCGATGTAACGCCAGCACGGATCAACGAAATTGTGCGTGAACGGCGCGGCATCAGCGCCGACACTGCGCTCCGGCTGGCGCGCTATTTCAAAACCGATGTGCAAAGCTGGATGAATCTGCAGACCCATTACGACATTCAGTGTGCTGAGGATGCGGCGGGACGCGCCATTCAAAAAATTGCGCCGCGCATGGATGTGGCGCTCGCGGTGTAGTCTGAATTCTTGCGAAAAAGGATCGGGCTGTATCGCTTTTCCTTCGAGAAATGGAACTATCGATCAGCCTGAAACCATTGGTGGGAGCGCCTCACCGTCACATAGTGGCTTGACATCGTTGGTGGGAGCGGGTTTCAGGCCATCGCTGCTTTCAACAATCAATCATCGTCATCAAGTATCTTTTGCGCCGGACTGTCCAGATCATCAAACTGGCCGTCATCCACGGACCACCAGAACAGCACACCGATCAGCAGTGCGAGCAGCACTGACAGCGGCACCAGCAGATAAAGAATGTCCATGGTGATCTCCCTCAGACGGCGCGGGCCAGTCTGGCTGGCACTGGCGGCAGTGGCGTGGCTTGCGCTTGCGCCCCACCCGGTTCACTGGTTTGCGTGGCGGCAGGGGTTGACGTTTCAGCACGCGGCCCTTGGCCCAGCAGCCGCATCGAATTGGCCACCACCACCAGTGAGCTGAGCGACATGCCGATGGCGGCGAGCCACGGTGTCACGAAGCCGGCGGCGGCGAGGGGAATCGCGATCAGGTTGTAGGCTGCGGCCCAGCCGATGTTTTGGCGCACTACGCTGCGGGTGCGGCGCGCGACGGTGAGGGCATACGCGAGGTCAGCCGGCTGGGCTGACATCAGCACCATGTCGGCGCGCAATTGGGCGAGTGGCGCGCCGCTGCCCATGGCGATGGCGAGATGCGCTTGCGCCAGCACTGGCGTGTCGTTGATGCCGTCGCCCACCATCGCTACCACTGCGCCGGCCGCTTGCAGCGCGGCCACGTGTTCCAGTTTTTGCTGCGGCGTCATGGCGGCATGCACTTCGCTGATGCCGAGCGCGGTGCTGACGCGGCGCGCGGCTTCGGGGGTGTCGCCGCTGAGCATGCTGACGCGGCAGCCTGCTCGCAGCAGCGCTGCCACCATGCCGGCGGCACCGGGGCGGATGCCGTCGCCGAGCGCGAATGCGCCGAGCCAGCCGTGTTCATCGGCTACTGCTGCCACCGTGTGCTGGCCGAGGCGCGCGGCGGCATCTGACGGCAGCGGCAGGCCGTGCAGCGCACCGGCAAAGGCGATGGAGCCGATGCGCACGCGCGTGCCGTTGAGGTGCGCTTCGATCCCGGCGCCTTGCGTCTCTTGCGTGGTGAGCGGCGGCGGCGGGTCATCTGCGCTCCACAGCGGCGCGGCGGCCATCGAGAGCGCGTGCGCTACCGGATGCACTGCCTGCGCTTCGAGCTGCGACGCCAGCCGCAGCAGTGCGGTCTCGTCGATCCGCCCCCACACCAGCGTGTCTTGCAATTGCATGCGCCCGCTGGTGAGGGTGCCGGTTTTGTCGAACACGATGTGGCGCACCTGCGCCAGGGTTTCGAGCGCGTGGCCCTGGGTGATGAGCATGCCGTGGCGCGCCAGATTGCCGACGGCGGCGGACAGCGCCACCGGTGCCGCCAATGAGAGCGCACACGGGCAGGTGACGATCAGCACCGCCACCGCGACCCACACGGCACGCTGTGGATCGAGCGGCCACCACAGCGCTGCGGCAATTACGGCGAGCGCGAGAATGCACCAGAGGAACACACCAGCATAGCGGTCGGCCAGGCGCACCAGCGCAGGCTTTTGGCCCGCCGCGCGCTCCATCATGCGCACGATGGTGGAGAGGCGTGATGCAGCACCGGCAGCGGTGACGCGCAGCACCAGCGGCGCGGTCAGGTTGATGGCGCCGCCGGTCACGGTGGCACCGGCACTTTTTTCAAGCGGGCGGCTCTCGCCGGTGAGCAGGGCTTCATCGTTCAGGCTCACGCCTTGCACCACCACGCCGTCGGCCGGGGCGGCGGCACCGGCGTGGACCAGCACGTGGTCGCCCTCACGCAGGGCGGCAGCGTCGATCTGCTCGCTCGCCAGCGACTGTGGAAACGCGGTGAGCCGGGTGGCGCACGCTGGCTGCCCCGGTGTCTGATCGAAAACGGGGGCGCCGGCGCGGGCGCGCGCCCACGACTCCAGCGTGCGCCCGCCCAGGAGCAGAAACACGAACATCGACACCGAGTCGTAGTAG
>JANOYK010000823.1:0-2822 GCA_031428855.1 Burkholderiales bacterium
CCGCGAAAGCGCGAAACGCAGTCCGCGCCCCACTCTTCCCATGCATGCACAATCACCTCGGTGTCGCTGCGGGTGCGGAACACATGGCCACGCGCCTGCAATTCGGGCATCAGATCACGATAGTTGTAGATCTCGCCGTTAAACACCACCCAGACCGACTCATCCTCATTGGGCAAAGGTTGGGTACCGGCAGCAACGTCAATGATCGACAAACGCCGGTGCGCCAGAGCGACCCCCGGTTCAAGGTGCAGCCCGCCGCCATCCGGTCCGCGATGAAACTGGAGATCGTTCATGCGCGCGGCCAATTCCTGCGGATAAGCGCGGCGGCCACGCGTATCAAACAGCCCTGCAATGCCACACATTGTTAACGCGCCTTCTCGCCGGTTTTCACAGGCAATGCCGCGCTTTTCAGCCACGCATTCAGTGCCGCACCGTGTACCAGTGCAAATGATTCAAGCGCCGCCGCTGAGGCCGCGTCCTGTTGGGTGGCACTGAGCACAATTGCCGCCGCAGAGTCACCACGGCCGCGCAGCCGGGCCAGAGTAATGAATATCCGCGCCAGATATTCATTGCCAGTGTAGGTGCCATCTATCCAGTACCATTTCCAGATCAACTTGTTGCCACCAGGATTGAGCACCGCCGGACGCGGCCGCAACAGCGCGGTGCGCAGTTCAACCTGCTGTCCATCAAGCGCCACAGAGCGTGCGCCTTGACCAGCCAAGGTCCACACTGGATCCTTGCTTGCGACCAGCACATTGGTTGAGCTAATCAGCTTGCGTTCAACGGTCTGGTTACGATAGTAGGCGACATACAGATCGACGCTCTGGCCCTCGCGCAGGAAGCCGCCAGTCATGTCCGCAGACGGGGCCAGATACACCGGCCGCCACGGCATTGCGCCATCGGGCGCGTTGTTCCAACCGCCGGTGCCCGCAAAGCGCGGCAAAGTCAGCGCCTGCGCACCGCGCATCTGCTCCCCCGACACGATGGATTGATAGTGCCAGGGTGCCAAGGCAGTCAGCGCCAGTGTCAGTGCGGCAGCCCCCCAGACCAGCGGCACATTTATGGGAAGCGCTACGGCCGCCTGCGGCGCGGCAGTCTCGGCCGGCACATCCTCACGCCAGCGTGCTCCTATCATGAACATCAGAAAAATCACCACCCCAAAAAACGCCCAGCCGTACACCAGGTGATCTGCCCCCACCGCCAGTTGATTGCTCGACAGGTGTCCCAGCATGACAATCAGGTAGGCACGCAGCCAGTTTGCCAGCACCGGCACTGCCACGGCAACCAGGCAAAACAGCAGGCGCTTTTTGAGCGAGACAAAGTTCAAATAGGCGAACAGGGTGCCAACCGTAATCGACGCAATCAAATAGCGCACACCGCTGCACGCCTCCACCACCGACCAGTTGCCAGAGCTCAGAACAAACTGCAATCCCTCGCGGTACACCGGGATGCGCGACAGACGCAGCGCCATCACGGTGAAGTCCGCAGTCCATTCCATCATGACCGGGATCATGAATTCGCCCACAGGCACCGAGAAAAACAGGAACATCAGCGGAAACGCGATCTCCTGCGCCACCCGCTTACCCAGAATCAAGGGAACGGTGAGCACCACCATGGCGGTGAACGTCAATTGCGTGAGCGCATTGATGGCGGCCAACTGCGCGAGCAGCCACCCCGCCGCCATCAGCAGCATGGCACCGAGCGCAGGCCACCAGGGTTGCACCGGCAATCCTGCCAAGACGCTGCGGCGGCGCCAGACGAGCCACAGCACTATCGGTGGAATCAGAAAACAATGCGTAAATGTCTCGGAACGCTCCCAAATACGCACCATCAGCGCAGCAGTGTCCCAATAGAGCGCAATCAACCCGCCCACGGCGAGCGTGAGCGCGGCAAGTGCCGCTGGCCAGCCGCCGCGCCCTGGTGCCAGCGCTGCGCCCGCGATATCCGTGCTAATTGCTGCAGAACTCATGCGCCCACTCCCGGTGGCGATGCCGGGTATCCGCCAATCGCAGCCTCAATATGCCGTTCCAGACCCGCCAAGTTGGCCTCCCATCCATAACGCTGCAATACCTGACGGCGGGCAGCGCGCCCGCAGGCACCGGCTGCTTCGCGGTCATCCAAAAATTTGGTCACCGCGCCGGCAAATTCATCTGCTGTTCCGGCGCTGACCAGGTGCTCGCCCTCTTGCGCATCAATCGCCGCCGCGCAAGAACGTGAGACCACGACCGCACAGCCCATCGCCATCGCTTCGAGCACCTTGTTTTGGATTCCCCTCGCAATGCGCAGAGGTGCCACTACAACAGCGGCGTGACGCAGATAAGGCCGCACATCAGCCACAGTGCCGGTAACAGTGACCGTCACACCCGCCAGTTGCCTGACTGCCGGCGCGGGGCTGCGGCCAACGACGTAAAAGCGCACGCGCGGATGCCGTGAGCGCAACAGTGGGAGAACTTCCTGCGCGAACCAAGTGACCGCATCAACGTTGGGCCAGTAATCCATTGCGCCGGTAAACACCACCGCATCTTCGTCACCGGCAAAGGGATTGTCAAACACCGGAGCGGGAGAAAAAAATTCACCGTCAACACCGTTGTTCAGCGCCTCCACCCGTCCAGCCGCTTCCGGGGCCTGGCGGCAAAACAAGTCTGCCTCTTGCGCAGTGACAAAGAACGAGCGCCGTGCCCGTGCGGCGGTGCGCCGCTCATAGTTGAGCAAGCACATGCCCTCGCGCCGAAACAGCCAAGACAGTGGCCACAACCGGGTCTGACCATACTGTGTCCACTTGGCCGAATCGACATCGACAAAATCCACCAGGAGCGGCAAGC
>JANOYK010000824.1:0-3269 GCA_031428855.1 Burkholderiales bacterium
CTCACTTCGCGCGCGCTGCCGCCGGGTGCCTATTTTTGGCGTGTCGGTTCGATCAAGCCGGATGGCGACATCGGGCCGTGGGGCGATGCGCAGCGCTTCACCATGCTGCCGCCGACCGCGCCGCCGCAGGCGAGCGAGGCCAATGGCCAGATGCAATTTGCCTGGAGCGGCGAGCCGGGCCAGCGCTTTCTGGTGCAGATTGCGCGTGAACGCGAGTTCACCTCGTTCCTGCACAACGCCGAGATCACGCAAAGCCAGCTCGCCATCCGCCAGCCGCCGGCCGGGGTGTACTTCATCCGCATCCGCGCTACCGATGCCGACGGCTTCGTTGGCCCGTTCACGCCAGCGCAGCGCTTTGAAGTGATTAACCGTCTGACCTCGGGCGACGCCGCCAATGTCAACACCGGGGACGGCACGCCGGTGCGGGTGCAGTAACGCGCATGTGCCGCCACCGCGCGGTGCTGCACGCGCCGGCACATCGCGCTACTGCACGCGCCCGAACCCTTGGTGGCAGCGGGTTTGCGGCTAGATGCCAAGCAGCGCCGCGCCGACCACGCCAGCCGCGTCGCCCAACTGATTGGGCGCGATCGGCGTGGTCAACTCATCGCTGAACACGCGCTGCGCTACCTCTGCGCGCCCGCGCGTGTAGATTTCCGGCATGTTTGACAGACCGCCGCCGAGCACGATGATGTCCGGGTCAAGCACCGCGATCAGATTGGCCAGCGCCTGTCCAAGGTGGGCGAAAAAATCGTCCATCGCCGCAATACACAACAGGTCGCCGGCCTGAAACCCTTGGTGGATGCGGCTTGCAGACCATTGATCCACCACATCGTTGGTGGGTGCGGCTCTCAGGCCGGTCGGCCTGGAGAATCCAGACTTTGCCGCCGCCAGCCGCTGCGCAAAACGCCGCTCCAGGCCACTGCCGGAGATGAAGGTTTCGACACAACCGCGCCCGCCGCAGTAGCAGGTGTCGCCGGCCGGGTCGAGCACCATGTGCCCCCACTCGCCGGCAATCGCTTGCGGCCCGGTGCGCACCCGCGCGTCGATCACCAGCCCGCCGCCACAGCCGGTGCCGAGGATGACGCCGAACACCATTCCGTGGCCTCGTCCAGCGCCATGCAGCGCTTCGGCCAGGGCAAAGCAATTGGCATCGTTCTCGATTCGCAGCGGGTGCCGCAGCGCCACTTCGAGCATGGCTTGCAACGGCAAGCCGTTCAGGCACACCGTGTTCGAGTTTTTGAGCAGACCGGTTTTGGGTGACATCGCGCCAGGCGTGCCGATGCCGAGCGTATGCGGCGCATCGTCGATCTGATAGAGCAGCCCGGCATACAGCTCACTGATGCGCGCGACGATGTGCTGCGGCCCGCCTTGCGCTTCGGTATCGATGCGGCGGCGCGCGCTCTCGCGTCCGTGCGCATCCAGCGCCACGCCTTCGATCTTGGTGCCGCCTAGGTCGATGCCGATGCGGTATGCGGGAGGGTTCATGCAAGAGGTGGATTTAATTCCACATCTATCTTGCCATAGCATTAACACAATGATAAAGTTGTGTGGTGATTCCCGGCTTCGATCCCATTACCGGCAACCTGCCCGCTGGCGAGCATGTTGCCACCTGGCAGGAACTGCTTGACCGCTTCGGACAAACGCCGTGGCGCGCAAAGCAGCTCAGTGGCATGCTCGCTGCGTTGCGCTTGTTGAAGGCGGCAGGCTGCGCGCGTGTTTACATCGACGGTAGCTTTGTCACAGCAAAGGAGGTGCCCGGTGATTTTGATGCTTGCTGGAGTGGGGATGGTGTGGACTTCGATCTGGTGGACGAGCGCTTGCTTACTTTTGACCGGGGCCGCGCGACACAAAAAGCCGCATTCATGGGCGAGTTCTTTATTGTCGACGCGCGCGCCGATCCGCACGGCACTCTCTTTCTCGATTTTTTTCAGACTGACCGCGATGGCCGACGTAAAGGCATCGTCGTGATTGAATTGAAGGAGTTGCCATGATTAGCAATCAGCGCCAGTACGTCGTTGCACAAGCCCAGGCCGGGCGCTTCCGTCAGGCGCTGAGCGCGCCCGATGCCCAAGGTTTGCACCCCAAGGCCCTGAAAGCGATGCGCGCGGGGCTGCGCAGCCAACTCGACGACATCGAGGCCGAGCTGGCCGGCTACGATGCCCTGAGCCAAGGCGGACTGGGCGCGTTCGAGGCCGAGTCGATCACTGGCATCGGCGCAGCATTAATCAAGGCCCGCATTGTGCGCAACCTGACGCAAAAAGAACTGGCGCAACGGCTGGCGCTGGCCGAGCAGCAGGTGCAGCGCTACGAGGCCACGCAGTATCGCGGCGTGGCCGCTGAGCGTTTGCAGCAGGTGGCTGATGCGCTGCGGCTAAAAGTGCGCGAAGTGTTCACCTTTGAGCCTGGCTAACGCAGCTACCCGATGGCTGCATCACGCACCCGGCTGCGCGCGGGCGGATGCCGGTGCGGCAAGCCAGGTTTGTCACGGCATTGCCGCCGCTTTGATGGTGCCAACCACCTTGATCTGTTTTCCGGCCGGTGCCACCACCACCACTTCGCCCGATTCGGCAAACACGCCGCTGACCGAGGTGATGACGACCTGATGGGTTACCAGCACCAGCGGTGCATCGCCCGGCTTGATGCGGGCGATGCGGGCGGCTACCTCACTGCGCTGTTTGGCTTCGCTGTCACGCTGGCGAAAAAATGAATTGAGGGCGGGCCAATCCTGCGCGCCGCCAAACGCGAGTTGCGCGGTCTCGCGGCAGCGGCACCATTGACTGGTGAGCACTGCGCCGGGCTTGAGTCCGGCGTTTTTAAGGTGCAGGCCAAGCCGCCGCGCCTCGTCGCGACCGCTCTCGGACAGGTTGCGCTGGGTGCTGCAATCGTTGAGCTTGAAATACTCCGGGTCGCCGGTGCCGGGAGCGGTGGCGTGGCGGATCAGCAGCGCCACACCGCCGGCGCGGATCGCCTCTTCCACCGCACCAGCCTGCGCCAGCGGCGCGCACCAGAAGAGCCACGCTGATAGCAGCGCCGGGAGCAACAGTGCGGCGCAGCGGCGAGTGGCAACGGCGAGCGATTTATTCATGGTGTTGATGGCATTCCTAGCGTTCGTGGCGTTCATGGCGTTCATGGCGGATGCGACACCTATAATTCTGACTGATATTCGTGATGCATATGCACCCCCCCCTCAGCCCCTGGCGCTATTGCGTCGCCCCGATGATGGACTGGACAGACCGGCACTGCCGGTTTTTTCACCGCCAGTTATCCAG